>JBFGZH010000020.1:0-17889 GCA_041586895.1 Psychromonas sp.
GGCAGCCATTATTGATATTGAAGGCCGCCTGGATTGGGCTCGCACCCGCTCAACTTATCCCTTGGGTATGCAGGCTAAAATTGCTGTCGCTAACAAACTCTTACATCAAGCTAAAAAGTTATGGCGTGGTAACCAATACCAGCAGGCATATCGAGTTGCCTGCCTATCTCAAGAGGCGATTGATAAAGCACAGATCATCTATATTTCCGCTGCCATAACCCATCGACAGTCTGCTAATAACAGCAACGAAGCATATAAATGGGCAGGCTCTGTCAGTCAGTCTCGTCTCAGTAAATTGATATTAGAGAGCCAAAAGCTAAGGCGCTATCTTCCCCGCAACGCCTAAGCTTATGAGGTCGGTGAATTTAGTTGGCTACCGCTGTCTTTACATACTTCCCTGGCTGCGGCTTACTTTTTACTGCAGGCAACTGAGTGGTTCTTTTTTTGCAAGATTATCAGTACACTGCAAAAGCATGTAGCGCTAATGCTCGCTGGCTACCTGATTGCGGCCATTCTCTTTCGCATAATAGAGGGCCTGGTCAGCACGTTTCATCATGCTTTGCTGATTATCTTCGCCATTGAAGCTGGTGACGCCGAAAGAGCAGGTCAGATCATGAATAACAGGAAAATGGTGCAGTTCAACGGCCTTACGGATCTTCTCTGCGAAGCGTTTTGCACCTTTCAGTCCGGTATCCGGGCAAATAATCAAAAACTCTTCACCGCCCCATCGGCCGACTGTGTCAGTGCAGCGCGCATTGCTTGTCAATACTGTCGCTAATTCTTGAATCACCTTATCCCCAATCTGATGCCCGTAGCTATCATTTACCTGCTTAAAGCTATCCAAATCAGCGATTATTATGGAAAAGCGTTTTTTGTAGCGTCGTGCCTTATTTATTTCGTAGGTAAACACATTATCGAGTTTGAAGCGATTGTATAGTCCAGTCAGGCTATCTATCGTGGAAAGGATCTCTAATCTATTGGTATGACTTTTAATTTGTGCTTCATAGGAGACGATCAGATAACGGATTCGTTTTTCAAAAAACACCATAATCGCGATTGCAGCAAGGAGGGTCAGAAATGTAATAGCAAGAGATTGCATCTTCTGTTGATTATGGGTTTCCTGCATCTTTTGCGTTTCCCGGGCAATAAGCAGATCCAGATCATCAAGGTAAACACCGCTGGCAACGACCCAGTTATAGGGTTTATAGAGCTTGGCAAAGGACATTTTATGAGCAATTTTTTCTGAATCCATTTTTTTAAAGTAGTATTCAAAATAAAGCTCTCCATGCCTGTTAATACCTTCGAGTTCTACCGCATAGGGTCTATTACCCTGGCTATCTGTCATATTGGTGGAGAGGAGCATGCCTTCGCTTTCAGGTAGGTTGGGATGAATCAGGCGGACTGCATAGTTATCACCGCCGCTATAATCAATAATATGGTTTACCCATATATAACCATCATTGACAAGGCGCAAACTGCGAATCAATGTGCCGATTTGCTTTACGCTGATGGCTTCAATCTGCTCTGCGCTAAGCTCCTTGTCAGCATTATCAAGCTTCACCTGTGCCCTGACGTTATCAATAAGAAAAAATGTTCTTTCCACAGCATTACGTAGAAACAGTTTTTTCTCGTTAATAATACTCGCTGATAGTTGCTCAATTTTAGTCGTCAACTCCTTTTCTAAACTCTGTGTATAGGTTAAGGAAAGAAACGATGCAATGAGCGCAATGGCTGATAAGGAGCCGATGTAAAAATAGCGACGAATGATATTTTTTTCGATACGAATGGCGCTAGTCCTTGTCTTTAGCTTTAACATCTTTGACCTTTACATCCGTGCTCAGCATGGACTGGTATCTGTTTTCATAGGGTGAATTAGCACGCTATTTTTTCGGCATAGAAACTAGACTCATAACTTGCTATTAGCTGCTTGTAAGCGCCAATAATAGCACAAAATCAGCTGTGATCTTTGCTTAAAACAACTCATCTCCATGATTGACTTTATGCTGCGCATCTTCTTGACTCTGTGGTCTCTGTGTCAATGAAGGGGGAGCTGCGTACTCTGTCGGTACAGAGTCACTTTTAAAGTATTCAAAGCGTGTTGTATGATCGGTTTTATTGCTCAGTAACCCGCTGAGCAGATCGATACGGGCTGTGGCAATATTGAGCGGTTTTTCGACAACGACGACAGGTTGCGATAAAGCAACCTCCTGCATAAATTCAATCCATGCCGGCAGGGCAGTTTTGGCGCCAAACTCCCCGCCAGTAATTTGCTCTTTGTCGAGGTTTGCATTAACACTTGTTCTTCCCAAATCGCGCGCAAAATCATCAAAACCGACCCAGGAGGTTGCCACTGTATTACCCACGTAACCGGAGAACCAGGCATCTTTAGAGTCATTGGTGGTACCTGTTTTACCGCCCATATCTGGACGTTTCAGAGCGCGCATTGCTCGCCATCCCGTGCCGTTCCAGCCGGTGCCATGTTGCCAGCTGCCTCCGCCCCAAACCGCGCTGTTCAGCAGTTCCCGTGTTAAAAATGCAGTCTCTTCACTGATTGCCGAGGGAGCAATCTGCTTTTCACTGACAGGCGAGATAAAGCAGCTTTCGGCTGCAAGCTCTACTTGTGTTTGTCCCGCAACAAGCTGCTCCGATGCGCGCTGTTGTGCATATAACTCTGCGCAGTTTTTACAGACAATTTTAGGGCTGGCCTGATAGATGATAGTGCCGTAAGCGTCTTCAATACGTTCAATAATATAAGGCTCTATCTTAAAACCGCCATTGGCGATAATCGCATAGCCGGTTGCCAGTTCTAAGGGTGTCATGGAGGCGGAGCCAAGCGCAATCGAGTAGTTTTTCGGTAGATCTTTTTTATCAAAGCCGAATTTTTCCAGTTGCTTGTTGACTTCAGTTATCCCCAGATCCTGCACCAAACGTACTGAAACCACATTTTTAGACTGGCCGAGCGCGCGGCGCAGACGAATTGGCCCTGCATATATTGCCGGGGAGTTTTTCGGGCGCCAGGCCTCACTGCCGCTCCATTGGTTAATCGGGGCATCATTGACCAGTGTCGCCAGTGTATAGCCATTATCCAGTGCCGCAGAATAAATAAAGGGTTTGATATTGGAACCGACCTGGCGTTTTGCTTGAGTTGCCCGGTTAAACTTACTCTGTGTAAAGCTAAAACCACCCACCATTGCCGTAATAGCGCCATCTTGCGGGTTTAGTGAGACAAAAGCGGCGCTTGCCTGCGGATATTGAGAGAGCTCCAGTCCCTGCTCTGTTTGCCGTATCCAGATCTGCTCGCCAAGGGTAAGAATATCTGCTGCTTTTTGCGGTGCAGGGCCCTGTACGGAATCGCTTTTAAAAGGACGGGCCCACTTTAAACCATCCCATTCAATCCTTTGTACTTTATCTCCGCTATGCTTGCTAATGACTTCAATCGACTGTTCATCGACTGCTATCACGACCGCCGGGGTTAAGTCGGCAAAACTGGGCTGCTTTTTCAGGTGAGTTAAAATTTTCGCGCTAGACCAGCTCTCGTCAGATTCTGTCCATAATGTTTTTTCAGCACCCCGGTAGCCATGGCGCTGGTCATATTCATGGAGATTATTAATAAGCGCTTTATTGGCCGCCTGCTGAGCGGCTTTATTAATGGTGGTATAAACATTAAAGCCATCATTGTAACTGCGCTCAGTACCGTACAGTTCAATCAGTTTATTACGTGCTATTTCGGCAACATAGTGTGCCGATAGAGTGATCTCTGCACCATGATATTTACCTGTTATCGGGCTGTTAACGGCATTATCATACTCTGCCTGAGTGATATAGGACTCATCAAGCATGCGTAAGAGAACGATATTACGACGGTTTTTGGCATTTTCCGGGGAATAGATAGGATTTAAACGCGAGGGTGCCTTAGGCAAACCCGCGAGTACTGCCATCTCCGGTAATGTTAATTCTGCTACTTTTTTGCCGTAATAAACCTGTGCCGCAGCGCCGATACCGTATGAGCGGTGACCTAACGAAATTTTATTCAGATAGAGCATTAAAATTTCATCTTTAGTTAAGAGCTTCTCTATTTGTATGGCAATAAAAATTTCTTTTATCTTACGTATAAATGTTTTCTCGCGGGTCAGAAAGAAATTCCGGGCAACCTGCTGGGTGATGGTGCTCGCCCCCTGTTTGGCGCTGCCGGTGGAAGCATAAACCAGTGCCGCGCGCAAAATACCAATGGGATCAATACCAAAATGCTGATAATAGCGGCTGTCTTCGGTGGCAATAAAAGCTTGAATCAGCTTTTCCGGGACTTCGTCAATGGTCAGGGGAATACGGCGCTTTTCTCCAAATTGGGAAATAAGTTCGCCATCAATGCTGAAGACCTTCATCGGGACCTGTAGCTGTATATCTTGAATTGAAGCAACATCTGGCAACTCTGCTTTGACATAATAATAAACAGCAGCAATGGTGCTTATCGCAAGCAGGCAGAGAAAAATAGATATGAAGAACAGGCGTTTAATCCATTTAAGCATAGTGTTGATACCTTAAATATTGCTTGTTAATTCTATTAACAGGATGTTTTTTTAGAGGCAAACCACAGTATATAGTTATATTTGCCGAGTGAAAGGGGAATAAGCGATTATCGCCTTGGAAGTTACTGATTTTAGTTTTATGATTAGTTGTCAGTATTGTTAAGTATCTTATTCAATTAATTATGGCAAGAGTGTTATGTTTGAAAAAATGAAGAAAAGGAATTCAAATGCTTTAATTGGCATAGATTTTGGTTCAAATTCCATTAAAGCACTTGCTATCTCTCAAGGTAAAGGAACATTTCAAATTGATGCCGTGGCAGAAGTCCCTATTGAAAAAGGTTTGATTGTTGATAATCATTTTCAAGATATTACAAAATTAACGCAAGTTATCAAGCAAATACAAAAGAATTTTCCTGCTTCCTATAAAAATGCCGCGATCGCTGTAACCGGTGCGGATGTCATTACTAAAGTTATCGCAATGAGTGCTGATTTAAGCGAGCTGGATTTAGAAGCGCAAGTGGAACTTGAAGCTGAAAACAATATCCCTTTTCCAGTGGATGAGATTTTTTTAGACTTTGAAGTGATTGGTCCGAATGCTAATAATCAAGAGTTAAATGATGTTTTAGTGAGCGCAGCACGAAAAGAAACGGTACTCTCTCAAGTAGACTGTGTTGATGCTGCCGGCCTAACAACGAAAGTGGTGGATGTCGCCAGCCATGCTTTAGCGCGTGCCTGTGAGCTGGTGTTTATGCGTGAAGACTACGATAAGGGGGTGGCTGTTCTTGATATCGGTGCATCACAAATGATGCTCAATATTCTTCATCAAGGGCAGGTGATTTTTTCTCGCTCTAAGAATCATGGTGGTGCCGCCTGTACACAAATGATAGCGGATCATTATGGTTTTAAATTTGCTGAAGCAGAAAAAATAAAAATTGAAGGTGAGTGGCCTGTTGATTGCGATGTTGATGTTATTGCCCCCTTTGAAAATATGACGGTCAATCATCTGCGCTTTGATTTACGTATGTTTACCAACGCGCCTAATAATATCAAAGTTGAAAAGTTAATTCTAACCGGCGGCTGTCAATTGCTCCCTGGATTAGTCTCGCAATTATCTGAGCAGTTAGACTTAGAGGTGGAAGTGGCTGATCCGTTTATCGGCTTCGAATATAAAAATGAGTCCGATAAGATTGTGCTTCGTGAGGCCGGTGTGAAATACATGATCGCGCTTGGCCTGGCATTAAGAGGGATCGAATAATGTCGCATATTAATTTATTGCCATGGCGGGAAGATTTAAAAAAGAAAAAGAAGAATCAATTTTTTGTTCTGCTGGTGCTCAGTGCTTTGGTTGTATTGGGCTTTTCTTATGCTGGCAAAATCTATGTCGACTCTTTAATTAGCGCACAACAACAACGTAATCAGTTTCTGCAGACGCAAACTATTATTTTAGATCGCCGCATTGCTGAGATTAACCAAATCAAAAAAGAGAAGGCGGAACTTGAACGGCGCATAAAACTCATTCAGGAGCTGGAAGAAAAACGCAATTATGCAACACGCTTATTTAATACCTTAGCAGAAGTCGTGCCTGAGGGGGTTTATCTAAATAATGTCACCTTTGTTAATGACCAAGTTGATGTGAAGGGCATGAGTGAGTCAAATAACCGCTTGGCAAAAATGATGCGTAATATTGACGGCTCCGAATGGTTGGGAAATGCCTATATTAGTTCAATTATTGCCGGACCTTCCCAGCCGATCAAATTAAGTAAGTTTGCGATGAAATTTGTTGTTGCTCCTGACCGTCAAGGGGAAGAATAATGGATTTAAATGAACTGGATTTTGAAAATGTGGGCAGCTGGCCTGCGCTTTACCGTGGTGTGTTTATTGCTATTGTCTGTATCCTGTTAAGCGGGGCTTTTTTCTATTACGTCACCAATCCCCTGCTGGATAAGCTGGACAGCGTCAAGCAGGAGGAGATCACGCTTAAAAATCAATTTAAGGCAAAAGCGGCACTGTCGGCTAATTTAGAAGCTTATCGCGCGCAGATGCTGGAGATAAATATTATTCTTGACGGTTTATTGAATAAACTGCCCAGTAAAGCAGAGATTGCCAGCCTGCTTGACGATATCAGCTTTATCGGGGCGAATAATGGCCTGCAGTTTAAAAGTATCAATTGGGGGGTGGTTAAAGATCAGGAGCTTTCCGTTGAAGTGCCGGTGAGTATCCAGGTTGTCGGTAGTTATGCAGAGCTGGGTAAATTTTCAGCCGATATTGCAGCTTTACCGAGAATTGTCATTCTTGACAATATCAAACTGGTCAAAGGAACGGGCGAATCGTTAACATTAAACGTGGTGGCTAAAACATATCGTTATAAGGGAGAAGAAAAGTGAGATTGATGACTCTTTTACTTATAACGCTGCCGCTGTTTTCATGTGTGGATGCTGAAGTTGATGATTTGAATGAGTTTGTGGTTAGAACAAAATCACAAATCTATCCAATTAACGATAAAGTGCCGGCGTTAAAAAAAATAGATGCCATTGTTTTTACCCTGGATAACGGCCGTAATCCGTTTTCTGAGCCGCGTGCGGAAGAGCTGACACCGGTAAAAAATACACCGAAAAGCTGTCCTCAGCCCAACTTTAAACGTAAAAAATATCCTTTAGAGATGTATTCGCTTGATAACTTGAGCATGCGCGGCACATTATTGATGAATGATGCCTTGTGGGCGCTGGTGCAGGTGCCTGGAGGGGAAATACACAGAGTGAAACAGGGTGATTACCTGGGCTTAAATTATGGAAAAGTCTTAAAGATTAGCAGGCAAAAAATTGAGCTATTAGAGATAGCCTCAGATAAGAATGGTTGTTGGCAAGAGCGTATAACTCAAATCACATTACAATCTCAATGATATTACTGCAGGGATGAATAGTCATGAAAATTATAAAGTTAAAGCAAGTTTTGCGCCTTTTTTTTATGCTGGGAGGGCTGTTTTCTGCACTCGTCCTTGCAGAATCACAGCTGACCAAAGTCAATGTAAACCCATTGGTTGAAGGCAAATTTGAATTAAAATTTGAATTTAACGATATGATTGCCGGTTATACGGATAAGCTGCATTACCGCCCGAATAAGCTGGTTATTGATATTGATAACGCCAGTTCGATAGTGAAGCTCAACCCGATTAAAATCGATAAGAACGGGGTTGATAGTGTGGCAACGGAAAGAACGGCAGAGGGGCTGCGGTTAATTATCTCCCTTGATACATTAATGCCGTATCGAGTTGTTAATCAAGGTAAACTGTTGTTTGTCCGTTTTGGCGAGTTAGCCTCCGAATCAGCAGAGACTAGCGATCTTGAAGCAGGATTAGCGGCCGCTGTTGTCCAAAACTCAAGTAATCAAAGTGGCATTGCTGTACAAAATAGAGTTAAAACAGCTGCCCCCTTAAGTCGCTCTTCAGCAAGCCCTAAAGGTTATGTCAACAGCATTGACTCAATCGACTTTACACGTGGCTCTGAGGGTCAGGGTAAGCTGCTGATTTATTTAGATAACTCCAGTGTAGCTGTGGATATTCGCCGTCGCGATCAGCAATTAATCGCGGAATTTCAAAGTACCTATATTGCCAATGAATTCTTATACATAATGGATGTTATTGACTTTGCTACTGTTGTAGAGAAAGTAGAAACATTCAAAGAGGGTGGTAAAGCACGCTTTGTTTTTGATCTCAAAGATGAATATAACTACCGTTATGATCAGCTTGATACTTTATTTATGATTGAGGTCTCTGCAAAGCCGAAAGGTGAGAAAGAAAGCGCTTATCAAGGTAAAGCTATTTCGCTTAATTTCCAGGATATTCCCGTGCGTACGGTATTGCAGTTGATTGCTGATTTTAATGGCTTCAATCTGGTCATTACTGACTCTGTAAGTGGTAATATCACGCTGCGTTTAGATGATGTTCCCTGGGAGCAGGCGCTGGATATTATTCTTAAGGTAAAAGGACTGGGTAAGCGCATGGATGGTAATGTGTTGATGATTGCCCCGGCTGCTGAATTGGCAACTAAAGAGCGCGAACAGTTAGAGTCAGAAAAAGAAGTCGCCGAATTAGCGCCACTTTATTCTGAATTTATCCAAATCAATTATGCTAAAGCAGCGGATATTGCTGTTATGTTATCCAGTGGCAATACCAGTTTGTTATCTGAACGCGGCTCAGTGAGCATAGATGAAAGAACTAATACCGTATTGTTAAAAGATACGGCCAGCGTTATCGATTCGGTGAAAGAAATGATTACAGTGCTTGATATTCCGGTACGTCAGGTGGTGATTGAGGCGCGTATGGTCACTGTCAGTGACTCTGTCGGTGAAGAGATGGGCATTCAGTGGGGGCTTACTGCCTCTGGCGGGAATAGTGCGACTTCCGGCTCATTGACCGGGGCTGACGCAGCGAATGACGGAACGGTTGCTAATGTTGATGATCGTTTAAATGTTAACCTGCCTATTGCTGATGCCGCGGGTTCCATTGCCATTCAGGTGGCGAATTTAGCCGATGGTAATATATTAGATTTGCAACTCTCGGCTTTAGAGAGCGAAAGTAAGGCGGAAATTATTGCCAGTCCGCGTATTACCACCGCCAATCAGCAAACCGCCTATATCGAGCAGGGGACTGAGATCCCTTATACCGAATCATCTTCATCGGGAGCAACCTCTATCAGCTTTAAAAAAGCGGTATTAGCTTTGCAAGTGACCCCGCAGATCACACCGGATAATAAGGTTATTTTAGATCTTGTTATTAATCAGGATACAGTCGGCAGTATTGTGACTACTAGCGATGGTAGTGAAAGTGTTGCTATCGATACTCAGGAGATTTCCACCCAGGTATTAGTGGATAACGGTGAAACCGTAGTATTAGGGGGTATCTACCAACAGACAATGAACAGTACGGTAAAAAAAGTCCCCTTACTGGGTGATATTCCTTTGCTAGGAGTGTTATTCCGTTCCACGAGTGAGGACACAACTAAAGATGAGTTACTGATCTTTGTTACTCCGCGGATTGTGATGCAGACTAAATACTGATCCGCTTTCTATTGAGCCTAAAATAAGCCTGAAATTAATCTTCAGGCTTATTTGTTTTATCTGCTTGCAATAGGTTATTAACAATTGCGATAATATAATGCACTTCTTTTTTATAAAGGGGCTTTCCTGTAATCAATCACTTGAGTAATAATCCAACATGGCAGAACAACGTAATATTTTCTTAATTGGCCCTATGGGGGCTGGTAAAAGCACAATCGGTCGTCACCTGGCACAAATGCTGCATCTTAATTTTCATGACTCAGATGCTGAGATTGAAAAGAAAACCGGTGCAGATATCGCATGGGTTTTTGATGTTGAAGGCGAGGAAGGTTTTCGCAATCGAGAACAAGACATGATTGATGAATTAACACAAAAGCACGGCATTGTTTTAGCAACGGGTGGTGGTGCAGTTATTCGTCCGGAAAATAGAACGCATTTATCTGCTCGCGGTATTGTTGTTTATTTAAAAACCAGTGTTGAAAAGCAGCTGGCGCGCACATTAAAAGATAAACGCCGACCACTACTGCAGACAGAGGATCCACGCTCAGTACTGGAAGCGCTGGCTGAGAAACGTAATGTTCTGTACAGTGAGATTGCAGACTATACTATCGAGACCGATGACCAGAGCGCTAAGGTTGTTGCCAGTCAAATTATTGCTTTACTGGATTTCTAATGGATAAATTAATTGTTGATTTAGGCGAGCGCAGTTATCCCATTTCCATTGGTGAGAATCTGCTTGAACAGCCTGAACTTTTTTGCAGTGCGATAAAGGGCAAAAAAGTGATGATTGTCAGTAATGATGTGGTTGCTCCTTTATACCTGCAGAAGTGCCGAGAAACTCTACAGGCCTTTGACATTGATGAAGTTATTTTACCTGATGGTGAAAAGCATAAAAACCTGTCGACATTTGAAAGTATTTTAACGGCACTGCTGGCCAAGAAGCATGCGCGTGATACCACTATTATTGCCCTTGGTGGTGGCGTTATCGGTGATATGGCCGGCTTTGCGGCTGCCTGCTATCAACGCGGGGTTGCTTTTATTCAAGTCCCGACCACCCTTTTATCACAAGTTGATTCTTCTGTGGGCGGCAAAACCGCAGTTAACCATGCGCTTGGTAAAAATATGATCGGTGCCTTTTACCAGCCGCAGGCGGTGATTATCGATATTCATTGCCTGAACACCTTACCGGCCCGGGAGTTTGCCGCCGGCATGGCCGAAGTGATTAAATACGGGATTATTTACGATCACGCCTTTTTCTGCTGGTTAGAAGAGAATATCGCCAGTATTAAGGCGTTGCAGGCCGATGCGCTGACTTACATGATCAAACGCTGCTGTGAAATTAAAGCGGAAGTGGTTGCTCTGGATGAGAAAGAGAGTGGTATCCGTGCACTATTAAACCTTGGCCATACCTTTGGTCATGCCATTGAAGCAGAGCAGGGCTACGGCAACTGGTTACATGGAGAAGCGGTCGCGGTCGGCATGATTCAGGCTGCACAAACAGCTTCCCAGTTAGGATTAATTGAGCCAGCCCAGGTTGAGCGAATTATCGCGTTAATCAAGCAGTTTGATTTACCATTAACTTCTCCTGAGGGTATGAGCTATGCAAACTATGCGCAGCATATGCAGCTCGATAAGAAAGTACTAAATGGTAAGTTGCGTTTAGTGTTACCTACCTCTATCGGCAGCAGTGAGTTATTTGATAATGTTGACCAAGCTGTTCTGCGTCGCGTTATTGAACCGTCATAACCATGCTCGCTGGTGGATTAATCACTTCGTTGTCGCGATGGCCGTTGTCTGTGCACCGGCCATCGCCGCTCTATTTATTAGCAAATCTGGACGCATGGATTAAAAACTTTCAGCTGTTTCTGCAGGATTTACGATTTATTAATGAATAAAAAAAATAGAGCATTTTTAAAGTGGGCGGGTGGTAAATTCGCACTGACAGAGCAGATTAATCAACGCTTACCCAAAGGGCGGCGCTTAATTGAGCCTTTTGTCGGTGCCGGTTCGGTTTTTCTGAACAGTGACTTTGAGGAATATCTGCTTAATGATATTAACCCTGATCTGATTGAAATGTATAAGATCATTAAGCGTAAACCCAAGCGCTTTATCGTTGATGCAAAATATTATTTTCAAGATAAATTTAATGATGAGGCGACCTATTATCGATTGCGCGATGAGTTTAATGCTTGTCGTGATCCTTATCAGCGCTCTTTATTGTTTCTCTATATGAACCGCCATGGTTATAACGGTTTATGCCGTTATAATAAAAGCGGTGGTTTTAATGTGCCTTTCGGACGTTATAAGAAACCCTATTTTCCGGAGAAAGAGTTGCTGTTTTTTGCCCAAAAGGCGAAAAAAGCCACCTTTACCTGCAAGCCCTATCAGAAATTATTTCAGTATTTACGCGATGATGACGTGTTGTACTGTGATCCGCCTTATGCGCCGCTGAGTAAGAGTGCCTCTTTTACTAACTATGCAAGCGATGGTTTTAGCTTAGATGATCAGGCCAACCTTGCCCGACTGGCAAGAGAGTCAAAATGTAGTGTGCTGTTAAGCAATCATGATACAACCTTAACGCAGGAGCTGTATCGCGATGCGCATTGTGACCAGGTACAGGTCTCGCGAACTATTAGTAGCAACTCCGCAACTCGTATGCCGGTCGGTGAACTTTTTGCCTTATTTGCCGCACAACCAAAAGGTTCGTTAAAATAAAAAATAGTCTGTTTGCTTTTGCTTCGGTAGAATAAGCGCTCAATTTTGATACGGGAAACAGACCATGACTGACTATTTAATCGCTCCTTCAATTCTTTCTGCAGATTTTGCCCGTTTAGGCGAAGATGTGGAAAAAGTCTTAAACGCGGGTGCCGATGTGGTGCATTTTGACGTAATGGATAATCATTACGTGCCTAATTTGACCATTGGGCCTATGGTTTGTAGTGCGCTGCGTGAATACGGTATCACTGCACCCATTGATGTGCATCTAATGGTAAAGCCGGTTGACTCCATGATTACTGAGTTTGCCAAAGCCGGTGCATCCATTATCACTTTTCACCCGGAAGCCTCTGAGCATGTTGACCGCAGTCTACAACTGATTAAAGATCATGGTTGTCAAGCGGGCTTGGTTTTAAATCCAGCCACTTCACTGGAGGTGTTAACCCATGTGATGGATAAATTGGATGTTATTCTGCTCATGTCTGTTAATCCGGGCTTTGGCGGGCAATCATTTATTCCCTATACGCTGAAAAAATTACGTCAGGTTAAAGCCTTGATTAAGGAAAGTGGACGCGATATCCGCCTGCAGGTGGATGGCGGTGTTAAAGCCGACAATATTAAAGAGATTGCCCAGGCTGGGGCGGATATGTTTGTTGCCGGATCTGCAATTTTCAATGAGCCTGATTACAAGGCGGTTATTGATAAAATGCGCAGCGAATTAGCCGCTGTTTAAGGCTAAGTATGCTCTGACTTTGCATCTGGCACTGGCAATGGGCTCAGAGCAAATCAAGTGGCAAGGATAATGGTATATTGATGGTCAAAATAAATGCGATTAAACTACTTTGTTTTGATTTAGAGGGCACGTTGGTAAACAGTGTGCCGGATCTGCGTCTGGCATTGAATGCCATGCTTGATGAGCATCAGTTAGCGCACTGTAGCGATACGGATGTGCAGCACTGGGTAGGCAATGGCATTCCCAAGTTTGTCGAACGGGCACTGGAGCATGTGGCTGAGAATAACGACTGGCAGTTGTTTTTTGCTGAAGCGTTAAGCTCATTTGAAAAACATTACCAGTATTATTTATCCAGCGCTTCACAGTTATATCCAGGTGTTGCACAAACACTGCCTATCCTAAAGGAGCGCGGCTATCAAATCGCCTTAGTAAGCAATCAGCCTGAGCAGTTTTTGCCCGGCCTGCTGCAGGGCTTTAATATTGCTGACTATTTTGATCTGTTAATTGCTGGAGACACCCTCAGTAAAAGTAAACCGGATGCTATGCCGGTGAACTTTGCCTGTGCTTATTTTCAGGTCAGTAAAGCACAGACCATCATGATCGGTGATTCAGCGAATGATATTCTTGCCGGGCAAAACGCTAAAGTGCAAACCATTGCGGTTTCTTATGGTTATAACCATGGTGAGCCGCTAGCAACACTCAATCCTGATTATATTATCAATGAATTTAACGAATTATTACAACTGCTATAACAGCAGAGCAAGGAAAGTATAATGACTAAACCAGTAGTATTAAGCGGCTGCCAACCATCAGGCTCGTTAACCATAGGCAATTATATGGGGGCATTGCGTCAATGGGTGAAGATGCAGGAAACGCATGATTGCCTTTATTGTTTAGTAGACTTACATGCTATTACAGTACGCCAGGATCCGCAGGCACTGCGTCGTGCGATTTACGATGGTTTAGCAATGTATCAGGCTGTGGGTATTGATCCGCAGAAAAGTACTATGTTTATTCAGTCGCAAGTGCCAGAGCATGCCGAGTTATCATGGATTTTAAACTGTTATACGCAGATGGGTGAGTTAAACCGTATGACCCAGTTTAAAGACAAATCACAAAAAAATGTCACTAATATTAATGTTGGTTTGTTTAGCTATCCGGTGCTGATGGCTTCCGATATTCTTCTGTACAACCCCAATAAAGTGCCGGTGGGCAGTGACCAAAAACAACATCTTGAGTTGGCGCGTGATATCGCCAGCCGCTTTAATAATGCTTATGGGGATACCTTTGTTGTACCTGAGCCTTATATTCCTGAGCATGGCGCACGTATTATGAGCCTGCAGGAGCCGACCAAGAAGATGTCTAAGTCGGATGACAATGCCAAAAACTATATCGGTTTGCTGGAAGAGCCGAAGCAGATTATTAAGAAAATCAAGAGTGCCGAGACAGATTCAGACGAGCAGGCGCGCATCTACTTTGATACTGTTAATAAACCCGGCGTATCAAATCTACTGAGCCTGCTTTCCTGTTCGACAGGCAGAACGATTGACAGCTTGATCCCTGAGTATGAAGATAAAATGTACGGGCATCTCAAAAAAGATACCGCAGATGCCGTGGTGAGCTTATTGGAGCCGATTCAAGCGCGCTTTAAAGAGTTACGTGAGGATGAAGCGGCATTGCGCGCGATTGCGCGTGTCGGTGCTGAAAAAGCACGTCAACGAGCTGCTGTCACTTTGGCTGATGTTTATGAAAAGATTGGTTTTTTACCCAAATAGTTGATTTTCAAGCATCAAAAAAACCGCTCGCTTGAGCGGTTTTTTCTGTGCTTAACAGCAGCCTAGCCGAGTCCTTTGCCGGCATCCTTTTTATTTATCAGCTCGATCATATAGCCGTCAGGATCTTTAGCAAAAGCAATGACAGTTGTGCCGCCTTTAACCGGGCCGGCTTCGCGGGTAATTTCTGCTCCCATCGCCTTCATCTTCTCGCAGGTTGTATAAATATCATCGGTTTCAATGGCAATATGGCCATAGGCATTACCTAAATCATATTTATCACAACCCCAGTTATAAGTCAGTTCAAGTACGGTTGAATCTGATTCATCACCATAACCTAAAAAGGCCAGGGTATATTTATATTCACTGTTTTCGGATTGGCGAATGAGCTTCATATTTAAAATTTGCGTGTAAAAGTCGATCGATTTTTGTAAATCGGTAACACGTAACATAGTATGTAACAGGCGCATATTAACTCCTTGATTTAACGTTTTATTATTGTTTCCGATGCAGTATTTTCTTCTCTTTGCCCGCTAATAAGCGGCGCATATTACTGATATGGCGGAGAACGATTAACACTGACAGCATGAGTACCGGCGTTGTATATTCCGGCTTTATCTGCTCGACAAAAAAAGGCGCTGCAATGGCGGTGATAATTGCCGCTAACGAGGCATAACCGCTGATAGCAATTGACAGCAGCCAGGTAAAAAGCAGTAACCCGGTGATATCCATGCCTAAGGGTAACAGGGTACCGAGCCCGGTTGCCACCCCCTTACCGCCTTTAAATTGAAAGTAGGGAGGAAAAATATGGCCGAGACAAGTGGCAATACCGATAAAGCCAATCTCTATAGGTGGGTAATGTAAAAAATAGGCGAGATAAACGGGTACTGTGCCCTTTAAAACATCAAAAATAAGTACAGAGCTGGCTGCCTGCGCATGGTGTAAGCGCAGTATATTGGTCGCTCCCGGGTTTTTAGAGCCTTGTGAGCGCGGATCCGGCCAGCCTTTCAGGCGGCATAGTAAGATCGCGCCATTAAGGCCGCCGATTAAGTAGGCACAAATAATAAATAATAAGCTGCTCAGGATAATCATTTGTATTTATTTCTTCTCGATCAGGTAAAATACCGTCCGTTGCTATTAATTGCACTTTGATAGTACGTGGATTTTTGTCTAAGTGATAGTGTTAAAGGTTTTCAAATGGATATTGTTTTTATTAAACAGTTAGAAGTTATCAGCACCATCGGCGTGTATGAATGGGAAAAATCATTACAGCAGAAACTTTATTTTGATTTAGAGATGGCATTTGATAATAAACCGGCTGCTGCAAGCGATGATATCAACTTAACCCTTAATTATTTCAGTGTGGCAGAGGTGGTGAACCAGTTTGCGCAAAGTCATCAATTTGAATTAATTGAAACCATGGCCGAGTCTGTTGCGGCACTTATTATGAAAGAATTCTCTGTACCCTGGATCAAGCTTACCCTGCATAAACCGGGCGCTCTACCCAAAGCACAAAGCTTAGGGGTGCAGATTGAGCGCGGTATTCGTTAATGGCGCAAGTGTTTATTGGTATGGGGTCAAGTATCAACAAGCTGGAGAATATCAATGCCGGCATTACCTCTTTAAAAGAGGAATTTGCTGCACTAAGAATGTCGGCACTTTATGAAAGTGAAGCGGTCGGCTTTGCCGGCACAAACTTTTATAACCTGGTCGTGGAATTGCAGACAGATTTAAGCGCAGAGGCACTTATCGCACGCTTAAAAGCGATTGAAATTAAGCATGGACGAGCAGTAAACGCCGTTAAATTTGCGCCAAGAAGCTTGGATTTAGATCTGCTTTTATATGATCAGCAGGTTAATGCGCAGATTAATTTGCCGCGCGCGGAGATTACCGAAAATGCCTTTGTACTAAAACCCCTGGCAGAATTAGCGCCGTCTTTAAAACATCCCGTTCTCCATCAAACATATCGAACACTATGGGAAAACTACCCCAAAGAAAAACAGAAATTATGGAAGATTGAATATCATTTCTAATGTTTAACCCTTTTATTTTATATAGATAGAGAAAAAAATGTCTTTACTGCAGATTGTTGTACTAGCCTTGATTCAAGGCTTAACCGAGTTTTTACCTATTTCCAGTTCAGCGCACCTGATTCTGCCGTCACAACTTTTAGATTGGCCGGATCAGGGGCTGGCATTTGATCTGATACTGAATATCGGCACTCTGGCTGCTGTGCTGATTTATTTTCGCGAAGAGGTGCTGAGAATGGCGAAAGCCTGGATTGGCTCGCTGCGCGGGCAAGAAAAGACTCCTGATAGTCGCCTCGCCTGGTGGATTGTCTGGTCGACTATTCCTGCGGCTCTGGTCGGTTTTTTTGGTAAATCCTTTGTTGAAACTTATCTGCGCAGCGGTTACGTGATCGCCGTCACCACTGTTGCTTTTGGTTTGTTACTCTGGTGGGCGGATGCACGAGCAAAACAGCTAAAAGATGAATATCATACGGGCATTAAAGGGGCTATTCTGATCGGCCTTGCACAGGCATTGGCACTTATTCCCGGTACCTCGCGCTCAGGCATTACCATTACTGCCGGCTTAATGCTTGGTTTGACGCGTAATGCCGCCGCCCGTTTTTCGTTTTTAATGTCGATTCCCATTATTGCCATGGCTTCCGGCTATGATCTGCTTAAATTTATACTAGCGGATGAATACGTGGATTGGGGGGCGCTGTTCTTGGGTGCCGGGCTTTCATTTGCCAGTGCTATTTTATGTATCCACGGCTTTTTAATACTGCTTAATAGAGTGGGAATGCTGCCCTTTGTTATCTATCGTCTATTGCTTGGTTGTGTGCTGTTTTATATTTTAGCCGGTGCTTCTTAAGGCTGTTGAGCGAGGCAACTGCCTCGCTTTTATTAATTCGGCTGGTGTTGTTGCCGGTAGGCGGCAAGCGCTGCGATTCTCGCTTGCCGTAAAGCCGTCTTAATTTCTGCGCCAGTCACTCCCTGCTTGATAATATCCTGAACATCTACTTTTTGAGCCGCCTGAAAAGCCCGCCAGACGTAGTCTGCGCTGGGGTAATCTTTATTTTCAA
>JBFGZH010000021.1:0-17680 GCA_041586895.1 Psychromonas sp.
CTTAAAGATGTTCGATTAGTGCTGTTCTGTGGAGAGCCTGCTCGAGTTATCAAGCTTAAAAATGGCGATTAGTGCCATATTGCGGAGAGCACTGCTCGATGTAATGAAATTAAAGATGGGCGATTAGCTCAGTTGGGAGAGCACCGCCCTTACAAGGCGGGGGTCACTGGTTCAAGCCCAGTATCGCCCACCATCTTTAACCTCCAGATCACTTAAAAGCCAATTTACTCCTCATCCCTATAGCAAAGTCCATTATTAACTTTCTGTGTAGCAAACGCAGCCAGCAAGTGACTAACAGGCAATTTTGTAGTTATCCATTCATCTATGTTTTTGCAAATGAATATTAGTTCATTTTGTAGAGAGGAAGCTGTTTACAACCGTTCCCGCAGGATCTATGGCATTATAATATTATTGCAATCAATGCCTTGCTTTCATTTTTTTACGCTTAAATAGGTTATACCAATCAATGGAATTGCTATGATTTTTTATTATGCCGGGTTGAGTCGTAGCGCTATTTTATTCGACATAAAAAAATGCGGCCTTAGCAAGCCGCATCACGAAAAAGACGTGTAAAATGGAATAATGAAAAATAGACAGCACTCGCGGTAAAGACAATCAGTTACTCAGCAGTGATGAACAATTCATTGTCGTGAAGTATACAGTGCTAAGCACAAGCTTTCCGTGAGCAATTTCACAGCTAGTGTTTTCATGTGCTGAGCAGAGTTGTTGGCTATGTCTCTGCTTTGATATTTATTACTCTCTAATTAGCCTGAGAAAACTTTTTGCTCTTTCTGTTTATCCTGTTTATCAAAAAATTTTTCTGCAGCAATAATATTGTTATGCAAATTAAGCTGCTGTAGCGCTGTTTTTGTACAATAAAGTGCTGAAATCATTTGACGCTAGGCAATTGTTTGATTTAGTTTTGTTATTTGTACTTTTAGTCATACAATCAACCTAATTAATAATCTTTAGGTAAGACCATGAGTTAAGGCTCATTTTACCTGTCATTACAAGTAGCTGTTTATTTAAGCTACAAGTTGTTTTAACCAACTACTAGGAAAGGAAACATGAATATAAATTTAACCGCATTTCCCGCTACTATCGATATGCTGCACTTAGGGTTGGCCATATTGGCGTGGTTATTTTTTATTTTATTTTTAGTCAAACCCAAGTCAGCTGCTGAGCCGGTTGGCGAACAGCATGCTGAGACTGCCGAAGCAGTAGAAGAGCAGGCAGTTAAAGAAACACCTGCGCCGGCGCAATTAAAAGAGGTTACGGCTGATGCCGCCCTGCAATTACTGACCTTATTACAACAGGATGCGCGCTTTATTGATTTTGTTCAGGAGGATTTAAGCGGTTATAGCGATGCTGATATTGGTGCCGCGGCGCGTGTTGTCCATGAAGGCAGTAAGAAAACGCTTGATACTTACTTTACATTGGCTGCTGTGCGCAGCGAAGAGGAGGAGAGCCGAATTACCCTTGCTGAAGGGTTTAATGCAGCAGAAGTGCGTCTTACCGGCAATGTTGTCGGCACTGCCCCTTTTACCGGTACACTGGTGCATAAAGGCTGGAAAGTGACGGATGTTAAACTGCCTAAACTGGCTGAAGGTCATGACACATCCATTGTTGCCGCTGCGGAGGTTGAGCTATGAGTGATTCGCTAACAACAGAAAAGCAGGCGCGCTTTTCAGTCGGTATCGACCTGGGCACAACTCACTGTGTTTTATCCTATTTAGATCTGGCCAATATATCGGATGATCCGACGCATAAGCCGGAATTGCTGACCATGCCTATTCCACAGTTAAGCCAACCCGGGCTGATTGAAGAAAAGCCGCAACTGCCGTCGTTTATCTATATGGCCCATGAGTCAGAGCTAAATCAAGCTGATATTGCTTTGCCGTGGAACGCTAAGCCGAGTGTGATTGCCGGAAGTATTGCCCGCGAGCTGGGCAGTAAAACGCCGATTCGCCTGGTTGCCAGTGCCAAAAGCTGGCTATGTCATGGTGGTGTCGATCGTCATGCTGCCTTTTTGCCGGCCGGCAGTCCGGAAGAGGTCACGAAAATATCACCTGTCACGGCGACCTTTGAGTATCTTGATTATCTGCGTGCCGCCTGGGAGAATCAGTTTGCTGATTTTCCCCTCTCCGAGCAGGAAGTGACTATCACTATTCCGGCTTCTTTTGACCCTGCTGCCAGAGAGCTTACGGCGGAAGCCGCCAAGCGTCTTAACCTTAATAACCTGACTCTGCTGGAAGAGCCTCAGGCTGCCGTCTATAACTGGATTCATGCTTGCGGTAATGAGTGGCGTGAGCAGGTTAATGTCGGTGATATTATTCTGGTGGTGGATGTCGGTGGCGGTACGACCGATCTGTCACTGGTAGCGGTCACGGAAGACGAAGGGAATCTGACCCTGAATCGTGTTGCTGTGGGCGAGCATATTCTGCTGGGCGGCGATAATATGGACCTGGCGCTTGCTTACCGTGTGAAAGCAAAGCTCTCTGAAGAAGGTAAAGAGCTGCAGCCATGGCAGATTCAGGCGATTACCCATGCATGTCGCGATGCTAAAGAGCAGTTATTGCTCGATAATGATGTCGACAGTGTGCCGATCACTGTGCCGAGTAGAGGTTCAAAACTACTGGGTAAAACATTGCGCACAGAACTGACGCGCAGTGAGGTACGAGAAGCGCTGGTTGAAGGTTTCTTTCCGCAAGTCAGTATCGATCAACACCCGAGAGCTGCCCGCCGTGGTGCATTAACACAGAAAGGCTTGCCTTATGCGCAGGATGCCGCGATTTCTCGTCACCTGGCCGCTTTCTTAAGCAAACAGGTCAATGCTGCCGATGATCTGCTCGGTGATGCAGTCGAGGGCGACTTTCCGGCAGATCCATTTGCTGCCGCTGGCGATGAAGGCGGAGCCGATTTTATTAAACCATCGGCCATTTTATTTAACGGTGGAGTCCTTAAAGCGCCGGTATTGGCGGAGCGAACGCTCGCCATTATCAATCAGTGGCTGACTGATGCCGGTGCGCCGCAGGCGCGCTTATTGACCGATTCCGATCTGGATCTTGGCGTAGCCAGCGGTGCCAGTTATTACGGTTATGTTAAGCAGGGTAAAGGCGTGCGTATTCGTGGTGGTTTGGCGAGTACTTATTATGTTGGTATTGAAAGTGCAATGCCGGCCATTCCCGGCATGGAGGCACCACTGGAAGCCCTATGTATTGCACCTTTTGGCATGGAAGAAGGCACAGAAACACAAGCCGGTGATGCGGAGTTCGGCTTAGTTGTCGGTGAACCTGTGCATTTCCGTTTCTTTGGCTCGCATACCCGTCGTCACGATGAAGCCGGTGTACAGCTGGATCACTGGCAGGATGATGAGCTGCAGGAGCTTCCTGAACTGCAGGCGACGCTGCCCGTTGAAGGGCGCAGTGCCGGAGAAGTGGTACCGGTACGTCTGACGGCTAAGGTGACTGAGGTCGGAACGCTTAAGCTTGAAGCTATCTCAGTTAACAGTCGCGATGATAATGGCGAGCCGGAACGCTGGCAAATTGAGCTGGACGTACTTGATTAATAGCTTTGCGCTTCGAGTCGATGGCTACGAAGCTAGTACCTAAACACAGCGAAGATCAAGGACTGAAATAACCCGGGGCCTCGGCTTTAGCCGAGCTATATAGTAAAGGAACAATATATTACAGCGCGCCTGAAGCCGCGGCCCCTATAAGTCTGCTACTCACAGCTTTTCCCTAATAACAATAAGTAAAGACATGATCAAACAAGCAGTACAATATCTTATCGGTATCGATTTAGGTACGACCAATACCGTGGTTGCCTATGCCGATATGCGCAAACCTCTCTCCCCTGATAACAGTCATATTTTTGAGATTGAACAGTTAGTTGCCCCCGGTGAAGTCGCTAAACGAGCGCAACTACCTTCCTTCCGTTATCACCCGACACAAGGCGAGCTGGATCCCGCGGATCTGTTACTGCCCTGGACGAATAGCCAGGAAACCTTGCCCGGAGAGCTGCCGCAGGTGGTTATTGGTGAGTGGGCAAGAGAGCTGGGGGCCAAGGTTGACGGCCGTCAGGTGGTCAGCGCTAAAAGCTGGCTTTCGCATCCGCAGGTTGATCGCAGTGCTGATATTCTGCCCTGGGCCGGCGCTGCAGACGTGCCTAAAGTCTCGCCGGTATTAGCCTCTGCCAGTTACCTGTTTCATGTCCGCAATGCCTGGAATTCTGCGCATCCTGAAGCATTAATGGAAGATCAGGAGGTGGTGATTACCATTCCTGCTTCCTTTGATGAAGGGGCGAGGGCATTAACGGCAGAAGCGGCAGCGCGTGCCGGTTTAACCAGGATACGGCTGCTGGAAGAGCCGCAGGCGGTTTGTTATGACTGGTATGCGAGGCAGGGTGAGAATGTACAGAAGCAACTGGCGAAAATAAAGCTGCTGATGGTTTGTGATATCGGCGGCGGCACTACGGATCTCAGCCTGATCAAAGTGGCGCAGGGCAAAGATAATAAGCTGGCACTGACCCGGGTTGGTGTCGGTAATCACCTGATGCTCGGTGGAGATAATGTTGATTTGGCGCTGGCGCATATTGCCGAGCAGTCTATTAACGGCGGCTCAGCTTCTAAAAAGCTCAGTGCGTCGAGTTTGTCGCAATTGATTCAGCAAACCCGTATCGCCAAAGAGTTGCTGCTCAGTGACAATGCTCCCGAGAGCGCTAAGGTAACCGTCTTGGGCAGTGGTGCTAAACTGATTGGTGGAGCTAAAAGTTGTGAGCTTTCCAGGCAGCAGGTCAGAGATATCGCTCTGGATGGTTTTTTTCCTAAAATTGCCTTTTCTGAGCGTCCTGTTACACGGCGCAGCGGCGTTGTTGAATTTGCTCTGCCTTATGCATCAGATCCTGCGGTCAGCAAGTATCTGGCTGAGTTTATCGCCGAGCACCAGGCTGCCTGTCAGGATGCACTTGCTATCAGTGCTGATGAATCTGTGCATGCGCTGCCCGATGCCGTCCTGTTTAATGGCGGCGTTTTTAACAGCCCGACACTTAGCGAACGTTCGCTTGAGGTGTTAAGTACATGGCGCGGTCAGGCGGTCACGCGCCTGGAAAACGATCATCCTGATCTTGCTGTTGCCCAGGGAGCGGTGGCTTATGGCAAAGCACTGCGTGGCGCGCAGCTGAAAATAGGCGGTGGCTCGGCGCGTACCTTCTTTTTACTACTGGAGCAACAGGGGCAGGAAAGGCAAGCGGTCTGTTTAATGCCGAAAGGCACCGAAGAGGAGCAGGAGCTGCTGTTAAGTGAGCGTAAGTTTTTATTACGTTTAGGCCAGCCGGTACAGTTTCATCTCTTTTCTACGACAGCGGATCATCGCTATCAGGCGGGGGAGATTATTACTATTGATGAGCACATGCTTGCCGAGCAGCGCTTTATCTCCTTGCCTCCTCTGGTGGTGGCATTAGAGAAAAGTGCAGCGAATAATGTGACGGTGTCACTGGCCACCACACTGACCGAAGTCGGCACTCTGAAAATTGATTGTGTGGCGGAAGATAGCCAGCGCTGGCATGTTGAATTTGAAATCCGCAAGCAACTTTCCGCACAAAGAAAAACGGATGGCGGCGCGGCACTGCCGGTCAATTTTGCACAGGCCGAGGAGAAAATCGATCTTGTCTTTGGTGAAAGTAAAAAACAGGTTAACCCGAAGGCGGTGAAAACCCTGCGTATTGATCTGGAAAAGTTATTAGGAAAGCGTGACAGCTGGGAAGTGCCGCTTTTGCGCGGCCTGTTTGATCAGTTGTTAGGCGCACAAAAACACCGTCGCCGCTCCGATACGCATGAGCGTCTGTGGTTTAATCTTGCCGGTTACGGTTTACGCCCCGGCTTCGGTTATCCGGCGGATGATTGGCGTATCGAGCAGGTTTGGCCATTGTACCAGCAGGGCATACAGTTTAATCAGAAAACCCAGGTCTGGATTGACTGGTGGACTTTCTGGCGTCGTGCATCAGGTGGTTTAAATGCTGCCCAGCAGTTGAGCATCTATCAGGATATTGCCAAGTACCTTAATCCGGCTGCATTGACCAGCAGAAAATTAAAGGCGGAAGCGAAACAAAAATCCTATGAGGATATGGTTAAACTGGTGGCCACACTTGAGCATCTGCCCATTGAAAAGAAAGTAGAAGTCTGCCAATGGTTATTAAAACGGCTGCAGAAATCTTCAGAAACCATCACCAGCTGGTGGGCTGTCGGGCGTATCGCATCGCGCACCCCTTTCCATGGCAGCGCGCATAATGTGGTCGCTAAAGACACCATTCACGGCTGGCTTCCGCAACTGCTTAAAGCGGATTGGAAAAACAATCGCCAGGCCGCTTTTGCCGCCGTATTAATGACTCGTATGTGTGGTGATCGCAGTCGTGATATTGACAGCGAATGGCGAAACAAAGTCATTGCTAAGCTGACATTGATTAAAGCGCCCGAGAGCTGGGTGGAAATGGTCGCCACGGTTAAAGAGCTGGATGAAACAGAAACCAAACGCGTCTATGGTGAAGGGTTACCCGTCGGGCTACAGCTGATTCAGTAATATCAGCTGAATTAGCATCTTCAGATAGAATAAGTATAATACGCGCCTTCAATAGCCGAGCTATTTGGCTATTAACTGATGTGAATGGGATAAGATTGTGGACACAAGCAATGGAAAACGTCTGAATAAATATATTAGTGATTCAGGTTTTTGCTCTCGTCGAGAAGCAGATAAATTAATCGAACAAAATCGCGTGAAAATTAATGGTCAGGTACCTGAGCTGGGGACAAAAGTGCAGCCGGGCGATCAGGTTGTAGTGGACGGCAAACGCATTAATGCGGTGGCGGACAATAAATCGGATCGCGTTTATATCGCTTATAATAAACCCATAGGTATTACCTGTACCACAGAGCGTGATGTGCGCGGTAATATTATTGATGCCATTAAACATAAAAAGCGTATTTTCCCTATTGGCCGCTTAGACAAACCCTCAGAAGGGCTGATCTTTTTAACCAGTGACGGCGATATCGTCAATAAAATTCTGCGCGCGGAAAATGCTCACGATAAAGAGTACCTGGTAACCGTGGATAAACCCTTGAGCGAACGCTTTGTTGAGCGAATGCAGCGCGGCGTACCCATTCTGGATACCATTACCAAACCTTGCAGCGTAAAAGTGCAAAGCCGTTTTGTTTTCTCTATTATTTTAACCCAGGGTTTAAATCGCCAGATTCGCCGTATGTGTGAATATCTGGGTTATGAAGTAACCAAGTTAAAACGCACGCGTATTATGAATGTGACGCTGGGGAGTTTAAAACCGGGACAATGGCGTAATCTCACTGAGCAGGAGATGGCCGAAATTAACCGTGCGGTTGCCTCCTCTTCAAAAACGGCCGTTGACACGGCTCTGCCTAAAGCCAAACCTGCAGCAAGAAAAACAGCCGAAAAAGCAACGCCTAAAAAAATATTTGTTAATAAAAACAGTCCCAAAAGCGCCGCCAAAGCGTCATCGGGCAAGCCAACCTTAAAGTTAAAACGCAAATGAGTTTAGGCGAATTTGATCTGATAAAACGCTATTTTCAGCATCACAGGACAACAAAAAATAATGGTGTGGCGCTTGGCATCGGCGATGACTGCGCCATTTTAAATGTACCTGATGGTCAGCAGTTGGCGATCAGTACAGATACCCTGGTTTGTGATGTACATTTTTTTGCCGATGTTGATCCCTATCGTTTAGGTTATAAAGCGCTGGCGGTCAATCTCAGCGACCTTGCGGCAATGGGCGCAACACCTAAATGGGTCTCCCTTGCGATCACCTTGCCGAAGATGGATGAGCAGTGGCTGGCCGAGTTTTCACGGGGTTTTTTTGAACTGGCGGATAAATTTAAGGTGAGTCTGGTTGGTGGTGATACCACTAAGGGCCCATTGTCGATCACCGTTTCCGTAAAAGGTCTTATTCCGCGCGGTTTAGCACTGCAGCGTGATCAGGCTAAGGTCGGGGATCTTATTTGTGTTAGCGGCGCTTTAGGCGATGGTGGGGTAGGGCTTGCCTGCAAGCTCAAGGAAATAAAAGTTGCAAACCCACAATATTTTATCGATGCTCTGGAATTGACCGAGCCGCGTATTGAATTAGGGCTTTTACTGCGCAATCTGGCTTCAAGCTGTATCGATATTTCCGATGGTTTAACACAAGATCTGCAGCATATTTTAAAAGCATCTGCCTGTAGTGCAGCGCTTGATATCGATAAGTTGCCGCTGTCTTCTGCTCTGACCAAAGCGCTGTCCAGCGCTGCGCTTAGCCGTGAGCGCGCATTGCAATATGCACTAACAGGCGGAGATGATTATGAGCTGCTATTTACCATTAGTGCAGATAACCTGCGGCGATTAAGAAACTTACTCGCGCAGGACCAGACTCGGCAGCAGGAGATCACTGTTATTGGCGCTGTTTGTGCGCCGCAGCAGCCGTCAATTCAACTCTTTGACGATAAGCAACCCGTCTCTTTTTCACTGCAGGGATGGGATCATTTCCAACAAGGTAAAAAGTAATATGATGAAACGAGATGATTTACAAGGTTTAAAATTAAGCAACCCGATTCATTTGGCGGCTGTGGGTTTTGGCAGCGGCCTGGCAAGTAAAGCGCCGGGAACATTTGGTACACTCGCTGCCGTGCCCGTCTACTATTTATTATCATTTTTATCGACTGAAGTTTATATTAGCGTGCTGCTTATCAGCAGTCTGCTGGGTTTTTGGATCTGCCATATTACCAGCCGGGATATGGGCGTGCATGATCATAAAGCCATTGTCTGGGATGAATTTGTCGGTTACTGGATCACTATGGTGATGGTTCCCTTCAGTGTCCCCTGGGCGATTGTCGGCTTTCTGCTGTTTCGTCTCTTTGATATTCTAAAACCTTTCCCTATCAGCTGGTTAGATAAAAAAGTGAGTGGCGGGTTCGGGATCATGATTGATGATATTGTTGCCGGCATCTTTGCCGCTATTAGTTTGCAGCTATTAATCTATTTTTATGCTTAATGAAAGGTTGCGCGCAGCGGTTTGTTTATTAGCAGTTGCGCTGCTGTTTGCGTTGCCGGCATCCTTTGCCGCTGATAAGCAAGGGAACAACCTGGTAACGGCGACAGTCCAGGTAGGCGTTACTGATATTCCACAGCACTTTTCACCTTATGCTGATGACCCTCTGGATTTACATTATGCGCATCTGTTTTTTGATCCGTTACTGCGTTGGGGAAAAAAACAGCAGTTAGAGAAGCGCCTGCTGGAAAAGTGGCAAACACTGAAACCTGGGGTGACGCGTTTTCATTTAAAGGAAAATATTTACTTTCATTCGGGCAATAAATTAAGCAGTCGTGATGTCAGCTGGACCTTTGCACAGATTATAAAGAACCCGCGGGCAAAGCGATTTTTTGAAGGGATAAAATCAATAAAGCAGCTTGATCAGTATCGTTTTGAGATTCACAGCGTTTTATCAGAGGCGCAGCTTTTAGATTATTTAACGCACTTTTTTGTTTTAGACGCAGATTTCTATCAAGGCAAACAAATAGATTTAAATCAAGCGCAAGCTATGATCAGCGCTGAGGATAAACAGCTGTCTATTTCCGGTACAGGTCCTTACAAAATCAAAAAATACAATTCAGCTTTGGCGCTTAATGTGATCAGTAATAAAGATTACTGGCAGGGTGAAGCGCCATTAAAGGAGTTTAACTTTATTAAAATAGCGGCGACGGATTCACGTACCTTTGCGCTATTGGCTGACGATGTAGCCATCAGTGAATCCATTGACAATCATATGCTGGCGACAGTAAAGCTGCTCACCTCCAAATCCTTAGTGGAAGTCGATTCTCCGAGTGTTTATTTTTTGACCATTAATGAGGCAGGCGCGGCTATTTTAAAACAACAAAAAGTCAGGGAGGCGATTAATTTAGCGATCAATAAAGAGGGAATGCTTAAACATATTATTAACGGTATGGGACGTGTTAGTACGCTCTATACTCCTATGAGTCAAGCAGAAGAAGAATCTCCGCTATATGATGTGGCGAAGGCAAAAATGATACTCAGCAAAATAAAGCTGCCGGCAGAGTTTAGTTTATTGATTTTGGTCGGTGAAAGCGGCAATACAGTCGAAGTTGCCAATGCACTTATGAATATGCTGAGAAGAGTGGGCATTAAACTCGCTATTACCCAGGTGACCTCTAAAGAGGAGTGGAATAAAAATTTACGCGATTATGATTTCACTTTATCTGCCTGGCATTCACCTTTGCTGAACAGTGAGAATATTTATCATGCTCTCTTTACTGACTGTCTGCTATCCGCATATCTTAGTGATAAATTTAGCCATGCCAAAGCGACTGAGCAGGCCGCCTTTTTTGAGCAGATGCAGCAAAGCCAGCAAATTATTCCACTGCTGCAGCAAAATAAAACATGGGCAACGGATAAAAGATATAACTTGCCCGCCATTTTTTCTGTAAATGGTATTCCCTACTGGCATCTTCTGAGAGAGCAATAAAAAAGCGGCTACAGAAGAGCCGCACCACGAAAACACGTGAAAAAGGAAGAATGAAAAACAGCCCCTGGGCAAGTGTTTATGCCTGCTTGGCAGAGATTGTTTAGTCATTGCCGATAAGTATAAGGATCTGACTGAGAATAGTTGTGATAAAGCTCTCAAGTAAGCGCTTTCTTTTTGGTGGTAATGAATCTTCTCCAGCAGTGCAGTTGAGTTAAGTCATGATAACTTACTGCGCTTGCGTCTAATAACTGCGCAAGATCACATTGACAATAGTCAGCATTTGTTTAAGTGTGATCGAAGTATAGCTTTCTAAGCAATCAAGTTGAACCCTGACTATTGGTGGCATAGCATCACCTTAAGAAAGCGCTTTCTTTTATTGTCTTTGGATTTCTAATGCACAGCTGCAGTGGTTCATGTCGCGTTAGTAAGTGCTTTTTCGGTTACCTAAAACTCAAAAGGATTAGTTATGCATAGTAAAAAAATTTTAGCCTCGATCATCTGTGGTTTAGCGGTATCAGCAAATAGTGTGATGGCTGAAGATATTAAGCAGGGCGGTACATTAACTGTGCCTATTATCAATACAGGTTTTGTGGAGAATTTTAACCCTTATACATCAGGCGATTTGTTTCACGGAGTGTTATTTGAACCTTTAATGGTGTTTAATCAGATGACTGGAAAAACCGAGTACCGCTTAGCAAAATCAGCAGAATACTCAGATGATCTGAAGAAAATTATTATCAAGTTGCAAGACGGTTTGCAATGGTCGGATGGTAAACCCTTGACCTCAAAAGATGTCGCATACAGTTATGAGCTGAGCAAGCAAGCTCCCGCATTTGATCTGAAAGGTATTTGGTCTGCGGGTAATGTCACTAGTATCAAAACACCCGATGCGACAACTGTAGTCTTTGAATTAGATCATGCAGACTCTACACTGCTATGGGATCTGGCGGCATACCATATCGTACCCGAGCATGTTTGGAGCAAGGTGAAAGACTTAACAACCTTTATGAATCTGAATCCTGTCGGCAGCGGGCCAATGACAACGGTTAAATATGTTAAATCACAACAGATGCAGCTTTGTCGTAATGATAATTACTACCTTGAGAACCGTCCATACCTTGATTGTATCACCTACCGTTCATATAACGATAACTCGCAAATTCAACCCGCTCTAATGAAAGGTGAGATTGATTGGGGATCTAACTTTATTGCCGATATTGAAAATACTTATGTCGCAGCTGATCCTAAAAACAATCACTTCTGGTATCCGGCTAATGATGCCATCCATCTTTATGTCAATACCAAAGAGAAACCCTTTAATGATTTAAATGTGCGTAAAGCTTTATCTATGGCATTGGATCGCGATGCGATTGTTGATATTGCTGCTTTTGGCTACCCTACCGCTAACTTTAATGCCGGTGGTATTGGCGAACTTTATGAACCCTTTATCAGTAAGGATGTGACGGATAAATATAAAGATATTACTAAATATGATCCGAAAAAAGCCAAGCAGTTGCTTGAGCAGGCCGGTTATAAAGATCTTGATGGCGACGGCTTCAGAAATATGCCTAATGGTGAAAACATTGAGTTTGATATTGAAGTCGTCAATGGCTGGACTGACTGGATTCAAGTGGTGCAGATGGTAACTGAATACTATGAAGAGATCGGTATTAAAGCCAATGTGAAAACCGTCGACTGGGCTGTTTACGATAAAAACCTGAAAGACAGTAAATATAAGATGTCAATTAACTGGTCTATGGTTGCTAATAACCCAATTCTGGCTTATCAGGAGTATTTCTTAACATCTCGTATTGGTAAAACCTGGCATGCGGGTCATGGCGTACATTCTGCTAAAGTTGATGAGTTAATCAAGAGTTTTGGCCTGACTAATGATGCCAAGAAACAACAAGCTATACTTGATGAGCTGCAGGAGTTTACCGCTGCCAACTTGCCGTTTATTCCTTTGTTCTCAAATCCGACCTGGTTCCAGTACAACACTTCAAAAATTGTAGGCTGGCCGAGTGAAGAGAACCCGTATATCCAACCAGTTTGGTATGACGGTGGTAAGCGTAATGTGATTCTTAATAATCTTCACCTCAAGTAACTCAGATGTATCACAAGAGCCACTTTGTGGCTCTCTAATTATTGGAAAAAAATTATGAGTTTTTTATTACGCCGACTTAGTTTTTATTTTACTGCTTTTTTACTTGCCATCTCATTTAACTTTTTACTGCCGCGTTTGATGCCCGGCGATCCGATAGATGCTTTATTCGCCGCTGCACAAGGGCGTATGGATCCTGCCCAGATGGATGCGGTCAGGGAAATGTATGGCTTTGTGGATGGTTCGGTATTTGAGCAGTATATTGCCTATATGCAAAGTGTGTTCACACTGGATCTCGGTCCGTCAGTATTAATGTTCCCTGTGCAGGTGACTGATGTTCTGGCCATGGCGCTGCCTTGGACAATGTTTCTGGCATTGGGTTCGCTTATTGTTGCTTTAATTATCGGGGTAAGTATCGGTACCTATGCCTCATATCGTCGTGAAGGTCTGTTTGGACAAATTGTACCGCCTGTTTTAGCCTTTATTAGTAATTTTCCTTATGTAGTCACAGCACTGTTACTGTTTTACTTCTTTGGTTTAAAGCTTGAGCTTTTGCCCCTTGCTTATACTTACAACCCGGATATTGAACCTGGATTTACATTGGAATTTATCGGCAGTGTACTAAAGCATGCTGTTTTACCCATGGGATCAATGATCTTAGTGGGTATTGCAACCTGGGTCTTCAATATGCGTAACGCCATGATCAATGTACTCGGAGAAGATTACGTAACCATGGCACAGGCGAAAGGCTTAAGCGCTTACCGTGTGATGTACCGCTATGCAGGCCGAAATGCAATATTACCGGTTGCAACTGCCATCGCGATGGCGATAGGCTTCTCGTTTGCTGGTTCCATCATGACGGAGATCGTATTTAATTACCAAGGTCTGGGAAATATACTCCTTAAAGGTATTATTGCCCGAGATTACCCGCTTATTCAGGCAATTCTGCTTATCCTTGTAACAGCTGTATTGACCGCTAATTTTATAGCCGATCTGCTTTACGTATGGCTTGACCCTCGTATTTCTAAATAAGGTATAGATATGAACAATTCAATTACATCAGATGCGAACCCATCCGTTGCACATCATGAAAGTGAGTTTAAACAGAAGTGCCGCGCGGCATGGATGAAAACGAAAGCATTTTTTGATGGTAATCCGCCAGGTATTATCGGTGGTTTTTTAATAACGGTTATTCTGCTTGGTGCTTTATTTGCACCGGTATTGACTGACCATAATCCAGATAAGCGTGTTGCCAGACCGCATGTGGCACCCAATGCAGAACATGTGCTGGGCACAACGCGAAGCGGTCGTGATGTTTATAGTCAGGTGCTTTACGGAGCGAGAAAAACCCTCAGTGTTGCGCTTTTTGCCGGTATTATCGCCACGGTGATCGCGGTTGCTGTCGGGGTGACCTCGGGTTATTTTGGTGGAAAAATTGATGAATGGATGAACTTTATCACTAATGTGTTCCTGGTCTTTCCGCAGCTGCCCTTGTTGATTGTACTCGCCGCATTTTTGGGGCAGGTTGGATCGACATTGATTGCCTTGTTACTCGGGATAACATCCTGGCCATGGGGGGCAAGGGTGATTCGTTCGCAGACTATGGCCATTCGCAGCAAAGAATTTATTATCTCTGCGGAAGTAATGGGGGAATCAAAACTACGTATTATTCTTGTGGAAATTCTGCCTAACTTAATCTCGATTGTTTTCGGTGGCTTTCTTGGTACTGTGATCTATGCAATGGGGGCTGAAGCGGGGCTGGGAATTCTCGGTTTAGGAGATGCGACAGAAGTAAGTTGGGGATCAATGCTCTACTGGGCACAAACTTCTTCATCTTTATATACAGGCGCGTGGTGGGAGATGATTGTTCCTGCAGTGGCGTTAGCAGCAACGGGCGGAGCATTAGCCTTACTCAATATGTCTATTGATCAGGTTAGTAATCCGAAACTTAAAACCGGTCCGCATATTAAGGTGTGGAAAAAATTGAAAAAAGAAGCAGATATGCGTAGAGGTCTAGTATGAGTGAAGCACTGTTAGAAATAAATAATCTTTGTGTTGATTATGTCTCCCCAAATGGTATCGCAAGAGCGGTTAATAATGTCAGTTTAACGATTAAACCGGGTGAAACTCTCGGCATAGCAGGGGAATCGGGTTGTGGAAAAAGCACTATGGCATTTGCTATTTCCCGCCTGCATAAGTCTCCCGCTTTGATCTCTGAAGGTGAAATTCTTTATCATGGGCGTGATATATTGAAAATGTCCGATAAAGAACTGCGTGATTTCCGCTGGAATGAGACCTCCGTTGTCTTTCAGAGTGCGATGAACTCATTAAACCCGGTTATTACCATTGGCGAACAGCTTACTGATGTCATTCTGGCCCATAGACAAATAAGCTATAAAGAAGCCTGCGCGAAATCTGCAGAATTACTGGCTATTGTCGGTATCCATGCGGATCGCATGAAGAGTTTTCCGCACCAGCTTAGCGGTGGCATGCGACAGCGTGTTGTTATTGCTATTGCCTTGGCGCTTGAGCCTAAACTGATCATTATGGATGAACCGACTACGGCACTGGACGTGGTAGTAGAGCGTGAAATTTTAAACGAACTTTATGATTTAAAAGAAAAGTTCGGATTCTCAATTTTGTTTATCAGCCATGATTTAAGTTTAATGGGGGAAATCGCGGATCGCATCGGTGTAATGTATGCCGGTAATCTGATTGAAATTGGTGATGCGAAAACGGTATTTAGTCAACCCTCGCACCCTTATACAAAAGGGCTGATTGCTTCATTCCCAACGATTCACGGCCCCAAGGAACGTCTCTATGGCATCCCTGGCGATCCGGTTAATCTGCTGCGTCTACCGACAGGCTGTAATTTCCAGGATCGCTGCAGCGAGTGTATGGAAATCTGTAAGAAAGAGGATCCGGTATTGGCTGAGCTTAATGTTGGTTACCAAGCCGCATGTCATAAATTATAAGGAATTGATGATGGGTACGATAAATAATCCTGAAGTATTGCTTTCAGTTAAAAATTTGATAAAAGATTTTCCTATCGGTCAATCTAGTAGTAAAAAAAGTTTTATGCGCGCGGTTAACGATGTGTCATTTGAGCTGCGTAAAGGAGAAGCGCTGGCGATTGTGGGCGAATCCGGCTCAGGTAAAAGTACTGGTGCGCGCGTTTTAACGCGTATTTATGATAAGACAGACGGTGAAATTATCTTTAAAGGCCAACCTTTGCAGGAGTTTATTGATGATAACGGCAGCCTGGAATATGCACGTCAGGTGCAGATGATTTTTCAAGACCCGTTTGGTTCACTCAACCCGGTGCACTCTATTTTTCATCATATTGCACGACCATTGCTGATCCATAAGCGCGGCGATAAAAAAACGGTTGAGAAGCTGGTTTATGAACTTCTTGAGCTGGTGGGGTTGTTTCCAGCGGTGGAAACGGCAGAGAAATATCCGCACGAGTTAAGTGGTGGGCAAAGACAGCGTGTTGCCATTGCCCGTGCATTAGCGGTAGATCCGGAGGTAATCTTAGCCGATGAGCCGATATCTATGTTGGATGTATCGGTTCGCCTGGGAATCTTAAACTTAATGGCGGATCTCAAAGATAAACACGGCATATCATTTATGTACATTACCCATGATATTGCGACTGCGAGATATTTTGCAGAAAAAACCGCGGTGATGTATGTCGGCCATATGGTGGAGTGGGGTAACAGTGATAAAGTCACACAAACACCGCAGCATCCCTATACGCAACTATTGTTATCCGCCGTTCCTGAAGCGGGTAAAAGTGGTCGCCGTGAGCTCGGTGCTAAAAAAGGGGAGATACCTCTTTGGAAGCCCAACTCTGAAGGCTGTCCATTTGCCGCGCGCTGTCCGCGAGCTTTAGATAAATGTAGTGAGAGTTTCCCGGCTGTAACTCAACTAGCTGATGATCATTTTATTCGCTGCTACAATTTTTAGTCTACAAATCATTTTGCGTTATGTGTTTATTCAGCTGGCTCTGGCTAATTATATAGACATGTATTTTTATTTCGCGCACAAAAGAAAGCGCTTACTTTGTATTTAGGTTTATTATGACAAACGAAAATATTAACAATTTATCGACTGGTGTATCGGGAAAATTTGTTGCCATAGAAGGCGATAAATACTATCAGATTGCCAATGCTGATCAGATGAAACCATTTTTTATCAGTGTTGTCTCAGCCAGTGATCACTGGTTATTTATTTCCTCTACTGGCAGCTTATCGGCAGGTAGAATACGCCCGGAAAATGCGTTATTTCCCTATAAATCTGTCGATTATATCCATGAGAGTGCAGAAAATACCGGCAGTAAAACCATTGTTAAAGTGCAAACAGAAAACGGCTGCAAACAATGGGAACCCTTTAATCTTCAACATAATAATCTGTATCAGGTACAGCGTAATCTGTATAAGAATGTGGCTGGTGATAAGATTATTTTTGAAGAAATTAACCTGGATTTAGGGCTGACTTTTAAATATCAATGGGCGACCAGTGAGCAGTACGGTTTTGTTCGTACTTCAACAGTGACAAATGATACTCAGCAAGTTATTGAATTTGAAATTGTTGACGGTATTCAAAATATTCTGCCGCCCAATGCGCCGCTTTCTCTTATGCAAACGAGCAGCGCGCTACTTGATGCCTACAAGTGGAATGAATTAATTCCAGAATCATCACTGGCAACTTATAGTTTATACGCCAAATTAAGTGATCGCGCTGAACCTGCAGAGTCACTACTTGCGACAACGGTGTTTAGTGTCGTTGATGATTGTCAGTCAATCTTATTGTCCAGCGAGCAGCTGGGGGCTTTCCGTCGTGGCGAGAAAATCTCTAATGAAGAGTTATGCCGTGGTGTAAGAGGGGCATATTTTATTCATAAAAATTGTCAGCTTGCACCTGCCGCTAAAGACACCTGGCAGATTGTTGCCGATATCGATAAAACGCATAGCGATATCGCTACCTTAAAGAAACATTTACAGGCTAAGGCCAATGTCGCCGTTAAAAATAATATCCATTGC
>JBFGZH010000022.1:0-17605 GCA_041586895.1 Psychromonas sp.
AGGTTGCATCAAAGTGCAATGCACCGGCGATGGCCTTTTCCTTTTCCAGCACTAAGGTTACCCCTTCCTGTTCGCGAAATGTAGCCAGCGGGTCGAGGTGTAGATAATCACTAAGAGCATTATTAACAGTACAAAACACGTAGTCACCTGAGACAAGATCTGGCGACATAGATTTTAACAATACATCCAAATCAGTAATTGCGCTCATCATTTCTCCATGATGTTGATAGACAGATCTTATATAGCTGCGCAGAATGTGAGCTGTCATATAATAAGTAAAACCAATAATATTAATGACGCATTAATATTGTTTATGTCACTTTTGTTCAATTCAACAGCCCTCAACCAGTCGTTTTTATAGCGAAAAAATCGCTCGCGCACTTTATAGCTTGTGCGACGCTACTGGCTTTTCTCATACTGTTTTTAACTATACGATTGCACACTACAGTGAAAGCTTATCTTTCCTGAGCATTGCTTGAATGGCATCGCCTGATACCGGCCGACCGGTTAGGTAGCCCTGGATAACATCGCAGTTATTTTTGTGTAAAAAGTCCAACTGGTGTTGTTCTTCAACACCTTCCGCAACCACTTGCATATTTAAGGCATGCCCCATGGTAATAATACCGCGAACTATAGCACTGGCACTGGGTACAATGTTGAGCTCAGAAACAAAGCTGCGGTCAATCTTCAGGGTATTAAAATTAAACGTTCGAAGACTGCTCAGTGATGAATAACCCGTTCCAAAGTCATCTATGGCGGTATTAATACCCAGCTCACTCAATTTAGCCAATATTGAGCGTACTCGAGTACTATTGTCTATCGCCACAGATTCAGTTAATTCAACTTCGATCCGTTTCTTATCCAATGAATATCTGTTAAAGGTTGTTAATATGTTGTCGACAAAATTTTGTTGGTTAAACTGATGGCCGGAAAAATTAACGGCAATCGGCACAACATTAAGGTTCAGATCAGACCATAAGCGACTTTGCCGGCAGGCCTCATAAAGAACAAATTCACCTATTGATAAAATTAAGCCACTTTCCTCCGCCAGCGGAATAAACTCAGCGGGAGAAATAACGCCCCGCTCTGGCATAGTCCAGCGTAATAATGCTTCAACACCCGTTAGTTCGCGGGTGCTTGCGTTGACTTTGGGTTGATAATTTAAAAACAAATCACCATTATCCAGGGCAGTTTTTAACGCTTTCGCCATCAGTGATTTTTTGACACTTTTTTGGCCTATCGCATCACAATAAAGGAGCGGTCCGAGGTGTTTGCTTTTTACCGCCTGCTCAAGTGCCATCTCTGACTTCTCGAGCAGATTATTTTCACTGTTATTGTTATTCGAGTGGATGGCGATGCCCATCCGTGACACCAGCTTGAATTCGTTACCTTCAAAGGCAAACTTTTCTTCCATGGCATTAGACAAGCGCTTGGCAAAATTAAGCAGCTCGGCTTGAGAATTAAAATCAGCGCCGATAATAGTAAAATCTGACTCACTCACCTGCCCTACTATCGGCTGGCGCTGCATAGTGGTATTGATATTTTCTGCTGCTGTGCTTGCTAAGCGGGCCGCCATCATCCCTTTGAACTGATTTGAACGCTCTCTCCCTAAAACACTTTTTACATAATCAAACCCGAGCAGACTTAAACGGGTTAGCGAGAGCATTTTTGTGTTGGCTGCTATTTCCTGGTAAATATTCTGACGAATAAGTTCAAGATTGGGTAAACCGGTAATTTTATCGTAATAAGCCAGCTGCTTTATTTTTTCCTCGGCTTGATGGCGGTCACTAAAATCACGTAAAAGCGCAACGATTTCCTGGTTACCGGCAAACACCAGGCGCACTTCTAAATAAAAACATTGCCCGGTTTGTTCAATAGCAAACTCAAAATTCTGAGTACCCTGGCCTGACAATATCCTGACAATGCTCTCTTTAAACAGTGCTGCTGCACTCTGTGGCAAAAAATCATAAATACGCTGACCAATCAAGCTTTGCGGCTGCCCTAAGTTAAAGCCGCTATGGGGGGATTTCATATCCAGTATCAGCCCATCACCATTTAAGCGCAGTAAATTATCAGGAATAGTATCTATTAAGGCATTGCGGTAATTTTGTGTTGAGACTAAATCCTTGGCGGTCGTTCTGGCATTCATTAAATAAAGCATGCGATTTCTTAATTTCAACCAGTTTACCGGCTTAGTCACAAAGTCTGTGGCACCGTGCTCAAAGGCGCGCTTAATAGCTACATTGTCATTTTCAGCGGTTATCACGATAATGGGTAAAAATTCATCGGGCAGCCTGTGTCTGATTTCAAGGCAGGCGGTATAACCATCCATACCCGGCATATGAATATCCATTAAAATTGCATCAAAGTTATTGGCGCGAATTGCCAATAAGGCTTGATAGCCATTATTCGCTTCACAAACGAAGAAGCCGTGTTTTTCCAGCACCTTACGGGTATATAAGCGCAGCGCTTTGTTATCATCTACCACCAATACGCGAGATTTATGAGCGGCTTGAACAATACAGCTGTTAACTGCTTCCATTTTATATTCCTCGTTAATTAGGGTCTAACCAACTGATTAAATTTGCTGATATTGCCCATGGCAAACTGCTCGATAGTTTTATAGATTTGTCTGGGCAGAACTTTTATCAGCACGGCACAGAGCAGGGTATTAATGGTTCTTGCCGGCTCCTGCAGCACAATCCTGGGGTTGGTCTTCAAGGCTTCCTTGATATAAAACCACGCTCGCTGACTGTCTTCAGACTGAATAGCGCGTCGTGCAAAATAACGATATTGGTAAGCTTTAGCCAATTCGAAATACAGCTCAAACAGTTTAGGGTGCTGCTGGCGATTAAACCCCATTGCCGTTTTCCAACTGGCAAATTGGGCTTCTATATTGCTTGACAGGCCATTGTTATTGACCCGGTAATAAGTTAAGGGTTGGGCGATTCCTTCAAACTTCCAGGCGCTGTTGAGGCAAAGCCGAGTCCAAAACTCGATATCTTCCGACTGTTTTAACTGCTCATTAAAATATTCGATGCGTCTATTATCCGCAGCCGTTTGCTCTTCGCGGGTGCTTACCTGCTTGTTAAGCCCCTTGTCGTAGTCAATTAACATGGCCTTGCGTATCACCGGCGCAGAGCCATTACCTATCGGATTACGGCAAAAAATATCCCGCTGAGTAATATTTTTAAGTTTAGGAAACTGCCCGATGCCGAGCGGGTTATCCTCTTCATCGACAAATAACGACGGGCAGTAACTGATACCAACATCGGAATTTTGCTGTAAGTGCTCAAGGTGCATCTTCAGTTTATCCTTATGCCAAAAATCGTCTGCATCGAGCAGTGCAATATACTGTCCTTGTGCCTGGTTGATACCGCTATTTCGCGCCCCGGCCAAACCGCGATTGGCCTGGCGAATCAACTTGATGCGCGGGTCGGTAAATGCGCCAAGTCGTTGCAGAGTATTATCGCTGCAGCCGTCATCCACGCAGATAATTTCAAAATCACTATAACTCTGCTGCAATACCGAATTGATACAGCGTGTTATATATTTGCCAACGTTGTACATAGGAATAACAACGGAGACCTGTGGTGACCTTGCAGCAAGGGTATTATTTAAACGAGTAGACATAGTGTTACCTCAATCAATAGTTAGGGTTGATTTTTGTTGCGATAATAAAGCAAGCACTCAAGCATTAGTGGTTGCCGGATTTTTCTTACATTGGAAACGAGTGACGGGTAAAAAAACCACCAGCGTGATCCCGCCAAGCAACAACATAACCAAGGCGAGCTCCGTGGCAGAGGCCGGCTGAGCAATCAATAAACCCATCACGCAGCTGAGCAAAATAAAAAAGCGGAGGAAATTTTCTGAGCCATAACAGCCGCGCGCCCTGAACAGGTTGCATTTAACATCCACAAACAATGTCGCGCAGGCGCTCAGGCATAAAATGCTGCTCACCGGCATAGCAGCCGTCCAGTTATCAGCAAATAACAGAGGAATGTAGAAAAATACCGCACACGCCTGAGCAATAAAGGCGCCAGATAACAACAAAGTCAGCCAGTAAATACTGCGTACACGCTGATAAAGTTGACCGTCACGATTAAATTTGCACAGTTGCGGATAGAGCGCATTATTAAAAGCGCTATTTAACGACTGGCTCAATCCAATCCCCGCGCTTTTGGCAAAGCTATATAGGCCAAATGATTCAGGAGATAAGAGCTTGGCAGCAAAGAACAGATCCAGATGCTGCTGCAGAGCTTTGCCGGATTCGGCAAAAATCATTTTCGATGATGAGCCAAGCAGTTGTTTAATCACTTTCCAGTCAAAAGCGATACCAAAATCTTTGCTCGGTGCAAAACTAAAGATGACTAACCAGGCGATAGAAAAAATGATTTTGCCATAGGCAATCGCCATCACATCTTCACTGATAAAAACCCAGGCAGCTATGCTCAGATTTTCTATCAGCAGACAAAGTCCGCTGCACAGCCCGACAAAAGCCATATTATTATTGCGCTGTAATAAAAACACGCGCACGCTTACCAGCGGAAACAGCGCATAACTGCAGGCCATGACGGTCAACAGCCGGGCAATATCGGGATTGGCAAAGAAAAGTGCGGCGACTTGTGCCGCAAGCAGTTGCAGGACCATTAATGAAAGACACATGATCCACTGCAGAGACATGGCATTGCCGGCAATCACAGCTAACTGCTCTTCACTGCAGTTAATCACCTGATTACCTGAGCCGGAACGCAGTAATAAACGCAGAATATCGTGGCAGGCTAAAGCCAGCATACCACTACCGTAGAGGCTGGGGGGTAAGGTGGCCGCCAGAACAATAATGGTGAACAATCTCGAGCCTTTACCCAGCACTTCAGAGCTCAGCAGCCAAAGAAGATTTTTGACAAGCCTGGCAAAATTTTGCTGATAACTCGCGGTCAGTTTTTCCAGCAGGCAACTGGTTTTGATTATCGCTTTCATGCATCTCTCGATAAAGTGATTGTCATTGAATAAGTACAAGAGCAAAAAAGATGCCAAGTTCTTATTTAAAGCTAACGAGCAATAGAGCTGCAGTATGGCCATGCCGCTAAAAACCCCATGACCAGGACGCCAGCCTGGGGTTAGCGCGCCGCACCGAGCAGATTTTCTTTATCACCTTGAGGAAAAACACAAAAATAAAAAGCCTGCGCTGCAAAATGCAGGGCAGGCTTTAAGCGGAATAATTGCAAAATCAAAAAATCACTATGGCATTATTTGCAAAATGCAATGCCACTATCGGCAGCACCGGAAAGATAAGCGAGTCGTTTGCATATCCATAACAACAGGTGATTATTGCTCAATGCTGAACTGCTGCACAGCATGAGCACTGTTATCCTTATTCCAGGTGAAGTAGGCAGGCTCAGAGCCATCAAAAAACCACAACACGGCCAGCAGCGTCTGCTTATCGTTGGTTAGTGACAGCGTATCGGCAAAGAAACCGTCGCTTACCGAGACCTTTAAAATACAGCTGTCGTAATCGACAGCATAAGTCGCACCGCTTTGTATATATTCCGGGCAAAGCGTAATAAACACCCGCTCAGCACTGCGCTGCGCAAGGGACACGGAAAAGTTAAGCTGGTAAGCCGTTGCAAAATCAAAGCCCGCCGGCACATTAATGTCCGCAGCGCCTTTGACCAGCAGTGCACTGCCGTTAACCTCAGCCAGCGCCGTATTGTCTGCTTGAGCAGTCATTTCTGTACTAACGCTGCTGTGCACAACCTCGGTTGGAACGTTGCTCTGCAGGGCAGCCTGTTCACCGCCGCCACCGCAGGCAAACAGAAAGAAACTCATAGTCAGCAGCACGCCGCAGTTAATTTTTTTATTTAATAACATATTTTCTCCTTAATTATCAAAGGTGTTTCTTAAGGTCGCATTAATATCCAGGTACCAATCACCAGCTTTATCACCTGCACTTTTTACATACTCAGGGAATGCCGGGTAGGCGTAAATAATATCCATATATTCCAGTGGATAGCGCCATTCATTACCTATATGCAGTGCCCAGGGCATGCCCGTTGGCGTTTGAAAATACTGCCCCGCCGAGCTGTTGGACATATCATCGCCCTGATTAAGCAGACTCTGGTCAAAAGCTGAGGTAGGCGGGTAATTTTTCAGATGAATTTCCAAACTACGCCCGGGTCTGCCGCTGACCTGATCATCGGGACTGGCAAATATAAAGGGATCAAAGGGAGGGGCGGCCAATTCACTCGCAGCGATGCCGGGGAGTAGAGGCACAGAGATAGAAAAACGCATCTGCACGGATGAACCGCAGCCGCTCTCGGTGCGGTGAAATTTACAGCCTTCCCCCGGCGTAATGTAGTCGGTAACATTATCCGAGACGACCAAAATAGCCTCAGGACGCCCCGCTTCAAGGGGAGAGCTTGCCTGCACTTTGCGGTTGATAATAAATTCAATCGCCTTTTCGTCGACATCGGCGCGTTCGATACCCGGCAGATGTATGGCAAATCCATTGGCATAAGCCGCGCCCATGGCAACCACTTCCCCCTGCAACTGAACGCGGACAATTTCATTATTCCTGGTGGAAACGGCGGTACGGTAATAGACGACCAGATCATTCATATCGTAGTCGCCGACCATTGGCCAGTTGTCTTCATAAGCCAGCGTCGACCAGCCGCTTTCGCTCGGGTAATAGCTTGTGGCTTGTTCAAGAGCGGTGATCTCAATCAGATAATCTTCAACCTCACCATCACCCGTACCACCATTAGCCTCCAGTGCGGGTTCACTGCTGTAGCGAAAACGAGCCCAGGTTGCACCGCTCAATGCTCTGAAAGGCACATCGTAATAAAGAGAATGCTGCCCTTCGCTCAGTGCTCGCTGGGAAAAGATCTGCTCATCACTGCTAAATTCACCATTTTGGTCCCAGTCAATCCAGGCGTTCAGGTAAGCATCACCCACGGTGGTAACCTGAGCAATGCCGGTTTCACCGGCTGCTAACTGAGTAATAAAACTGACGCCGTCTTCATCCGCGGAGCCGGCATCGTTATCACTAAGAGGATAGAGGTAACTGTCACTTTCCCCATCAACGCTTGCGCCTAAATAGACACGGCTGCCCTGCAGGCCATGACGGGCACCATTACTGGCGAGCAGCGTTGCGTAACTGTCCGGCGCATCACCAAAGTCAACATTCTTATCGCGGTCATCAATAATCGGCGCCATCGCACAGCGGGCACCGTCATTGTTACTTGACGAAGGTCCTGCAGCGTAAAATTCAGCTTGAGGCTGAGGATCCTCGACGACCACCCGGTAAACAAAACCATCGGCATTGCGGCTGATGTATAAGTTACCTGCAAGGTCAAAGTAAACTGCGCCAAAGGTGCCTGCTTGTCCCACGTTGCCTAAACTTGCGGCACTGCCGTTGCTCACATCGATACGATATAATTCACCATTGCGATCGACACTGTAAGCCGCGCCGTCAAAGGGGTGAAAAGCCATATCAAAAATGTTCAAATTAAGCGTAGCGCCGTCAATCACCTTTGACATTTGCAGATAACCGGGATCCTCACTGTCCAGTGGCAAACGGTACAGACCATAAGCGGCCCCGGGTCGGTAGCTGTAATAAACATTTTCATCGACGGCGATATCGCCCACGTAAAAACTGGTGTCGGGTACACCTTCGACCTTTAAAGGGCTGACCTGATAATCACTGCCGATCTGCACGACAGTGGAAAACTCCTGACTGTAGGCATAAAGATAATTATCATGGTAATTAAATGCGAAGGCATTGAGTTTCCCCCTTGTGCCCATCTCATCCGATAACAGTTGGTAGTGACCCGTTGCCAACTGCACGCCATAGAGCTGTGCGACACTGCCCTGGATCAGGTAAGCTTCAGAGGGACAATCGCTAAGGGGCTGCGCATAAACACTTTGGCCTATGCTGGTCAGCGCCATAGCGGCAAATAGTGATGATCGTTTCATATCAAACTCCAGTTTCTAAAGTGGAAAAAGAGGGGTAGGAAAATTCCTGATGATGACGTTTACTCTGCTCTACAAGCAGTTCAAGGCGCTGCGCCAGACTGAGTGTTTTAGCCTTAGTAATAAGCCCGCAGTGTTTGCCCAGGGTCAGTAAGCAGCGGCTGGTGAAAAATAAAAAACGGTCACGCAGAGCCGGCTTAAAAAGGGCGCGCAGCGGTCCCGCACTGAAGTGGCGGATATAATCCTGCATATGCGGATCGCTATTATTATTCCAGCGACTGGAAATCACTTGGATAAAAGCTTTGTGATGTGCGTAATGAATAATATGGCCATTTTCACCCCAGCCGACACTGTCACACTCAGGTATCTCTTTCTCCATATTTTCAAGTACTTGATAAAAATAACTGAATGCGCTGTGACTCTGCTGCGCAATTAACACGCCGGAGTTAATTCGGCCGCTGTAACCTCTGGCAATAAACACATACTTTTGGGGTGCTGCCAGGGTCTCCACCGCGGGTGCCGATGGCTGCATTTGTGCATCGGCATCAACAAAGATGACCCAGTCAAAGTTTGCTTTCAGCGCCTCTAAAATCAACGCCACTTTGAGCCATGCACACTCTATACCTAAGGAGGTCAATAGCGGGCGGTCAACGACAACATAGTGATAACCGTGCCGCTCCGCGTAGGCGCGCTGGCTTTGGATATTCTTCCGGTACTGCCAGTGATAGCCGTTTAAGGCAATGGTAAACATTAATGTATTAGTACTCATACAGCCTCTCTTGTTGCTCAATATAGAAGGTTAATGCAATGAGTGTACCAAGCTTATTAAATCGCCCTGCAGCCCTTGCCTGCTGGGACTAGCGACTCTTTCACTGGTCACCAGAGTTTGCAAACTGCAAAAGATTCTCAGGGTGGCAATCACCTTTCCTAGATTGCAAACCGACCCTAATCGTCAGGAAAACAGCAGGCAGAGCGTCACTCTTCCTCCTTTTTTTACCCGCAGGTCTGGCAAGCTCTATGTTCAAAATAGGAAAATTGCGCAGAATAATATTTTCATTATGCGAAAAAGCCAGCAGTTAAGTTTATAGGTCATTGTTTATATTGGTATTAGTAGATTGGCATGCTTTTCGCTTTAGCCTGGATAGAAGAGTCAATTATTTCACTCAAGGTATGCAGGGGAAGAAAGATGAGCAAGTTAGCAGTTAATACCAATCTAAGTCAGCCGGCAATAAAGGGGACGCACCCCACGGCTTTACAGAAAGAGTTACCACTAACGGCAGGCAGGCGAACAGATGATGAAAAAATTTGCCGCCTGTTTAATTTACCGATCAATAACGTTGTTATGGATAAAGCCATTCATTGGCTATTGACCCATAGTTTCACCCGCCAGGCTAAAACTGCTCCGCTTGAAAAAATCAGCAAACCCCAAGTGGCCTTTTTTATTAATGCCCATTCCATTAATTTGAGTTTTCAACAGCCTGAATTTTATCAAACCCTGAGCAAAGCCGATTGTTTGTTTGCCGACGGTAGCGGTATGCGCTTAGCTGCCAGGCATATTGGCGACCCTTTATTGGACAACGTCAACGGCACCGACATGCTGCCAGAACTTTGCCGCCAGGCTGGCAAGAAGCAGCAGTCTATTTACTTTTTAGGAGCTGCGCCCGGGGTGGCCAGACAAGCCGCTGAGGCACTTAAGAAAAACTATCCGGGCTTACGCATTGCCGGCCATCAGCATGGTTTTTTTGAGCCGCGGGAAAATGCCGCCGTCATTGCCAAAATCAATCGCTCCAAGGCGGATATTCTGCTGGTCGGCTTAGGCTCGCCCCTTCAGGAAAACTGGCTGATAAAAAATGCCGATGGACTGCGCTGCACAACCGCGCTGGCTGTTGGCGGTTTATTCGATTTCTACTCCGGCAATATGCCCCGTGCTCCGCGCTGGCTTAGAAACTTAGGCCTGGAGTGGCTGTACCGCTTAATGCGCGAGCCGAAAAACAAGTTTAACCGCTATGTGCTTGGTAACCCGCTGTTCTTAATAAGAACATACCTGTTAAACCGGGCAAGCCAAGGCATTGCCAATAAAAAAGTAGCAGAGCAATTTACGCACTTAAATTAAACACTAGACAAGATCCCTATACAGGAGACTGACCATGAACCTATCGACACTTTTGGCCACAAAACAATCCTTATCCTATTCAGGAGAAATGACTCTCACCACGGACAGCAGTCCTGCAGTGCAGGTTAAACGCCACTTCGCCGGCGGCATCCCTTTGCTAGTGCAACAAATCACAGCACTGTGCCTGCTCATCATTGCCGCCCCTTTGCTAGCTATTATTGCCCTGTGCATTTATTTGGAAAGTCCGGGTAAAGTGATCTTTTCGCAAACCAGAATTGGCGAAAACGGCCGCCATTTCAGGTTTTACAAATTTCGCTCCATGTTTACCACCAATGACCCGCGCTACAAACAACCGGCTCCTGGTCAAAGTAACCGCGAAGGTCTCTGCCAAAAATTTATCGACGACCCGCGGATAACCCAAGTCGGTAAATTTATTCGTAAATATTCGCTTGATGAACTGCCGCAGCTTGTTAATGTGCTGATTGGTGATATGTCTTTAGTCGGCCCAAGGCCGGCATTGGCCAGTGAAAGTTATCAGTATAGCCAGCAGCAGTTTAAACGATTGAACTGCAAACCGGGTTTAACCGGTTTATGGCAGGTATCCGGGCGGGCCGATACCAGTTTTAGCGAGCAAATTGCGCTGGATTTAAAATATATTGAACAGCAGTCGATATTATTTGATGTGAAAATTTTACTGGCCACTATTCCGGCCGTACTTGCCGCTAAGGGGGCGTACTGATCCGCCTTGCCAATCTGCATAAAAGCACATTGATCTAGCTGCTTCGCAAAATGCAAATGCATAACGCCAAACAGCAGCATATCTCCTTGCAGGCAGACTATGCCAGTATGCTGCTTCGCCATTGCAAAAAATTAAACTTACATTTCAAGGAGTTAAGGGAAATTAATGCCTTTATTTAGTGACTGGCATGGTAACTGCTTAATTAACAGGGAGTATTTACAAAGAACAAGGATTTAATAATGACAACGAGTAACTTATGCTATCTGCAAGATAGCGCAGCTAAACGCCTAACTCAAACTGTGATCAACATTAAACACCTTATTCTGCTGCTACTGCCGACCCTGCTGATCGGATGCACCCAGGGCCACTCACTGAGCGCCCCGCAGCACTCGCAAGCGGATTTTTATGGTAAGAGCAAGGGCTCTGGCACCCAGGTCAGGCAACAAAGTCCGGCTGAATCTGTGTTTGCCACGGCAAAACAATGTGAGCAGTACCAGAATTTTGCCGCCGCTGAACACTATATTACCGGAGAGCCGATAAAACTAAGTGACTATCAACCCGCCAGCTTCCCTGTCAGCAACGGACAGCTAGCCCTGAGCGGCCTGAGTCCGGGTGATATGGTGGCGGTCTTTTTAGAAAATGGCGAAGGCTTTAACGGCAACTATATTATCAACAGCCGCGGATTATTAACCCTGCCCTTATTAGCCCCGATTGACGTTATGGGCTTGCCGAGCAATAGGGTCGCTGAAAAAATTTCCATGGCGCTTATTAAACGGGAAATATTTAAGCCCGCAACCGCCAATGTCACGGTTCAGGTATTAAACTGGTCAGAGATTGAAGTCTCAGTATCCGGTGCGGTATTTAATCCCGGCAGAGTCCTGATTAATGAGCTCCGCCCGACCAGCAAACTTGAGCAAATTACGGATGCCTTTGGTGACTTCTCAAGCAAACGCTTATTATCCGAGGCATTAAGAGCCTCCGGCGGTGTACGCCCCGATGCAAAACTGGATCAGGTGATTTTAATCCGTAAAGGATGGCGAATTGAAACCGACATGAGCGGTATTTTAACCGGCAAAGCGGTCAAGGATTATCCGCTGATTGCCGGTGATAGAATCATTGTCCCGACCACAGGCTGCTTTCAGGCCAACCTGGTCAGACCCAGTCAAATCACGCCCAAGGGTTTCCGCGTCTTTATGTCCAATCTGATCGACTCAGCGGGCAGTAACGCTAATGCAGCGGTGGGCAAATACTCAAGCAACATGCCCTACGGTACACGTCTATTACAATCTGCTATTTCGGCTAACTGTGTTGGCGGTAAACAGTGGACCAATGCCCCGAGAAAGGTGGTGTTAGTCAGTGTTAATCCGTTAACAGCGCAGACTCAGGTGATTGAGCGCTCCATTGAGGAGCTGATCAGAAACCCCAACAGAGAGCAGATCAACCCTTATCTGATGCCCAATGACGCGGTTGCCTGTTACGACTCTGATGTGACCAATTTACGCGACATAGCCGCAACCATCGCCGATGTCATTCTGCCTTTGACACTACTGTAATAATGGGAGATTTAGGATGAATAATAATAACAAAACCGGGCAGTTGAAAATCCCCAATAATAGAGACAAGCTGCGCGCCTGCATCTACCGCTGCCTTAAAAAGCCTTATCTGGTCGCGGCTTGTTTAGGTTACCTGGTAATAATAGGGATGGTCTTATTGTACCTGCAACAATCTCCTACCTATAGCAGTGAGATGGATTTAGTCCTGCCCGGTACCGGCGCCAGCAGTAATGTCAATTTGAACGAGGTGGGTGAAGTGGTTTCGCAAACCAGCCCCCCCTATGCTGCATCGGGCTTTAACCCGCGGGTTAACTACAAAGAGATGCTGTCCAGCCGTTCTGTATTGGAGCGGGCTGCCACTATGATGGAGATGAGTGTCGAAGATTTTGGTCAGCCGAAAATAAAACTGACCGAGCAAACCTCGATTATTTCCATAAAAATGAAGGGTGACAGCGCTTTTCAGGCCAACAGTAAAGCCAGAGTGTTATATGAGTCATTACAACAGGAGTTAGACAGATTGCGTGCCGATGAGGTATTAAGACGTGATCAAAGTATCAAAGCCGTCCTTTCCCAGTATTATGCAAAGCTCAATAAGGCCAGACAGAATATTGTAAATTTTCAGCAAAATTCTGTGGTGGTTGCTTCGCTGCAGCTTGATAAACTGCTGGCGACGCTAAGCGGCCTGAGTGAAAAGCAGATGCTGGTGTCCTCTGAGATAGAGCAGCTGGACAGTTACATCCGTAAACTGAGTGTCAACCTGGGGGTCTCACCGGCACTGGCCGGGCAGGTTTTTCAACTGCAGACTGATGCGCAGTTCAGCAGCTATTTGAGCGAATTAGAGCAATCCCTGGGTGAGCTGTCACAATATACATCGCGCTGGGGGAAAAATCATCCTAAGGTTATCGCCGCGCAGCAACGCGTTAATCAGGTCAACGGCAACTTAAAACAACGCAGCATGCAGATGATCGGCATTCACGTCAGTGAAAGCTTTAATACATTGGATTTAAAAAAACAGAATAACCGCGCGCAACTGTTTGCCGATCTGATTGAATCAAGTGCCGATAAAGCGGGTAAACAAGCGCTGTTAGCGGACATCGAACAGTCAATCGCCCTGGTTCAGGATAAATTAAAAATTTATAGCCGCGAAGTAGCGGAGCTGGAACGCCTCGAGCATGATTTTCATATGGCCGAAGCAGTCTATACCTCGGCAGCCGCCAGACTCGAAGCAGGTAAAGCAGATATCTTTGCTTCTTACCCGGTTATTCAGCAACTGACCACGCCCTCTTTTGCGCAGGATATGAGCAGTCCGAATAATGTTATTGCAATGGCAGCCGGCCTGATCGGCATTTTATTTATCAGTTTATTTTTGGTGGCATTATGGCAACGACACTCCTTGATAAAACTACTCTTGAACAGAAGTTAGTCTGGTACGGCATTACCTGCAGTTACCTGCTCTTTTTTATCGGCGGTCTGTATGTCATGGGCTCGGTGATCGGTTGGTTTATCCTCGCCCTGCTGTTGTTAAGGTGGGCGCTTCGACCCGACGAGATTGCCAATGGCGGTGTTGTGCCGACGCTGATCTGGTTATGGGTAGTGAGTATGCTGATCATGCTGCTGTGTCTTTGGATTGCCCATGATAACTGGGATCTCGGTACGGTCAAAACCATCAAATCAAGCATCGGCTGGATGAAGGGCTGGGCGTTGATCCCGCTGTTTTTGTTTGTCGGTTATTTTGCCGATATCAGCAGCGCAATGTTAGTCAGAGCCATTTGTAAACTGTGCTTTTATTCACTTATCTTTGCCCTTTTCTCCCTTGCTATTTACCTGGTCGGTTTACCGGGTGAGCTGTTTATCTCTCCGTTAAAGGTCGTAGGCGGCCCGGGCGTGGACTTTTTTTCGGTCAGCTTTTTTGCCATTAATCCGGAAACAGGGCTGCCAAGATGGCGCTTCTTCGGCCCCTGGGCTCCCGCGGCAGGTTTTATGGCCTGTATCTACCTGGTGCTGTGCCTGCAGGAGAAAAACAGCCGCTGGCGCAACTTAGGCGTGGCCGGATGCGTGGCCATGATTTTATTGTCGCAATCTCGAGCAGGCTTACTTATTTTTATTTGCCTGGTGCCGTTAACCCTTTACTTTGAGCAATGTCTGCAGCCAAAAATATTATTATTACTAGGTTTGTTTTTACCGCTGCTGATCCTGGTAAGCGAGCCGATACTCGAGGTGCTGTTTGATGGTGTTGAGCAGGTCAAACAGGCAAGACCCGACTCGACACGGGTACGCAGCGCCCTGGCCAATATCGCCGTGCAGCGCTGGCAGAGTGAAGCCCCCATTTTTGGTCACGGCATTGTCGAGCGCGGCCCGAAATTAGTGGAAGGCATGGCGATCGGCTCTCACCACACCTGGTTCGGCCTGCTTTATGTAAAAGGCATAGTGGGCTTACTGAGTTTGGCCATCCCTATGCTGGCAACTTCCATCTACCTGTTTTACCTGGCTTTTTATCGTCATCAGGCGCGTATTGCCTTTGCTTTGTTCAGCGTGTTTATTTTGTATAGTTTTTTTGAAAATCTGGAAGTTCTCACTTACCTGCTGTGGCCGGCGTTAATTTATATCGGTGCCAGCATTAAACCGCTAACGGCTTGTGAAATAGACCCTTTTCAAGGGTTCTCTCCTCCACAATAAAAATGGCACTGATATTGCTTGTTATTAAATAGCAATGCAGTCTCAGACACTTTTATGAAGGATAAAAAGCCAATGATCAACAGATCCTCGAATACATTACTGGTGGGTTATTACGGTAAAAAAAACCTCGGCGATGATGCCCTGCTACTTGCAAGCGCCTGGGCAAATCAACAGCTGCTGAATAACCCGCAGTTAACCTGCACCGCCAGTGATGCGATTGATCTGGCGGACTTCCAGCAGCTCACTCCCACCCTGGCGGCTAAACAGAAATTTCCCGGCCAAAACCGCTTATTGCAGTATAAACTGGCGTGGCAAAGTGAGCAGATTATTCTTGGTGGCGGCTCAGTACTGCATAGCGCCCACGACGTAAAAATTAAACGCCTGATGTTAAAGCTCAGCTCAAAGGGCAAAGCGCAGCCGACTGCCGATCGACAACATATGGCCGTCGGGGTGGGCATTGAAGCATTCAGCGATCCGAAAGCCAAATTGGCCTGTCAGCATTTTTTAAATGAATGTCATTTTATCGGACTGCGTGATCCGCACAGCTATCAACTGGCCAGGCAACTGGCACCCAAGGCCAATATTGCCCAGACCTTTGATTTAGCACCGGTATTACTCTGCCATCCGGAATTAATTAAGCATAAAAAGAAGTCGCATAACTCGCCAGCGCAACGCCGGGGGATCGCCATTAATTTATGCTCGGTGCCGACGGATTCTCTGGGTAATATCAATCAGGCTGCCGAGCAGCAGCGGATTTTGCAATATGCGAATCTGATTTGCAAATTGCTTGATACTACCGAGCAGCCGATCACCTTAATAAGCATGAATGCGGAAACAAACAATAATCGTCTTAACGATGACAGCTTATTAGCAAAGGTCAAAGATTGCGTGGCCGCTAAGAGCGCGCCATTTTTGATGGACCGCCTGCAGCTGCTCAAGTATCAGCCGGACCCGATTCATTTAATCAAAATGCTTGGCAGCTTTGAGCTCGTCATCACAATGCGCCTACATGGCGCGATCTTAAGTTACATCACTCACACCCCCGTGATCGCCATTAATTATCACAGTAAATGCAGCTCCTGGTGCGCACAGATAGGCATGCCCGAGCAGTATCGAATAGCGGCGGATAATGCCGATATGGATAAAATCTATGGCACGATCATTGCTGGATTAAAGTATGGATTTACGCCACCCGCATTAGCAGTTAAATCCGCCCTGCAACAATCCCTTAAAAACTGGAGACTGAGCAATGAACAAATTGAATATTTCTGTGATCATTCCGCTTTATAATAAGGCCGTGAATATCAGCAACACCCTGGACAGTATTTACCGCCAGCAAAGCCGTGCATTTGAAGTGATAGTGGTCAACGACGGCTCGACTGATAATAGTTTAGAGATTGTCCGCGACTATCAAGCGGATCGTAACCTGGAAAATTTAATCATTATTGATCAGCCCAATCAGGGGGTTTCAGCTGCGCGCAATAATGGCGTGCTGGCGGCCAAAAGCCCGTTCGTGGCTTTTTTGGATGCTGATGATACCTGGTTACCACTGTATTTGACGACCATAAAAACCATGATCGCAAAGTACCCGGATGCAGATATGTTTGCCTGTAAATATCAGTGCCAAACGGCTGCCGATGAATTTACAGATGCAAAGATAAAACTCGGCACTGCGCAGCATACGGAAGGCCTCTTTGATGAATTTTTTGCCTGTGCCAGCCGCGGGGACCTGCCCTTTATCACCTCAACGGTGACCATCAAGCGCAGTACATTTATTCAACTGGGTATGTTTCCCGTTAATGAGCCGATGGGGGAAGATCAGGCTTTATTTTCTCAGGTGGCCCTGCATGGCCGAATCGCTTATTCGCCGAATATTCACGTTATTTATAACCTTGACGCCGACAATCGAGCCTGCATCAATAATATTCCCGGTACGGAATTACCCTTCAGCCGGCGCTTAACGAAAAAAACCCAACAGCTGTTAACCATTAAACAGAGCCAGAAACAGCATATTCTCGCTTACTGTGCCGCTCACCTCTGCCATATTGCCAGACTGAATATTCAGGCAGCCCAGTTTAAGCAGGCCAGAGCCCTGCTCGCCGATCCACGCTGCTGGTTAAAACCCCAACATAAAATAGCCTTATACCTGTGGTCCTGGATAGCGCAATGTAAAAACAGCTTTTGTGCAGCACGTTAACTGATTGACTTTGCTGTAATAGTTTTCCAGTGCAGGAAAAAACTTTGAATAAGAGAGATGACGCCTGTTTTCACCTGCTGAGCTGAGCAAAGGTTAGGAAAAGATCATCGCCTCTGATAAAGTGAATTCAAGGGCAGCACATATTACTTAAAGGAATGATTGATGAAAATATTTATTTTTTCGCTGTTTTTACTATTTTACCCGCCATTAAGCGCTGCTCAGCGAAGCCTCACTTTTGGCATAGTACCACAGCAATCCGCCGCCCAACTGGCCAAGCTATGGGGGCCTGTTATTAACGAGCTGAGCAGAGCCAGCGGTATTGCTATCCACTTTGCAACGGCCCCCGATATTCCCAC
>JBFGZH010000023.1:0-17533 GCA_041586895.1 Psychromonas sp.
GATCTGGCGGGCAATGCACCACTGGCGAATAAAGCTTCTGCTAACTTTGCTGTCGACACCACCGAACCGGTGATCAACAGCGTGGTGTTTAGCGATACAGCACTGAAAGTGGGTGAAAGCAGCCTGGTCACCATCACCTTCAGTGAAGCCATGACCGGCTTTGATAACAGTGATATCACCCTGGAAAACGGGACGTTAACGGATGTTTCCTCAACGGATAATATCACCTGGACAGCCACCTTTACGCCAAGCGATAACATTGAAGATGCCACTAATATTATCACTGTCGGCACTAGCTTGAGCGATCTGGCGGGCAATGCGCCGCTGGCAGAAAAAGCTTCTGCTAACTTTGTGATTGATAGCACTGAGCCGACAATCACAGCTGTCACTGTTCCTAACACGGCGATGAAGGTCGGCGATGCAGTCACCGTGACGATCACGGCAAGCGAAGCGGGTTTAAGCTTGGTCAGCGGCACAGTTAATGGCATTGCGGTCACGGGCTTTACCGATAACGAAGACAATACTTACAGCGCGATTTATGCCGTGGCGGAAGGCAATACGGATATTGCGGCAGGCAGTGATATTCCGGTGAGCTTTGTGCTGGCCGATGCGGCGGGCAATAACAGCAGCACCTATAATACGGCAATCAGTCAGAGCAGTGATGCGATTGATGCCAATACACCGACGATCACAGCTGTCACCGTTCCTAATACGGCGATGAAGGTCGGTGATGCAGTCAGCGTGACGATCACGGCAAGCGAAGCGGGCTTGAGCTTGATCAGCGGCACGGTGAACGGTGTTGCGGTCACGGGCTTTAGCGATAACAGTAATGGCACCTACAATGCGACTTATACCGTGGTGGAAGGTGATACGGATATTGCGGCAGGAAGTGATATTCCGGTGAGCTTTGTGCTGGCCGATGCGGCGGGCAATAACAGCAGCACCTATAACACGGCAATCAGCCAAAGCAGTGATGCGATTGATGCCAATACTCCGGTCATCAACAACGTCATGATACCCGGCGGGGCAATGAAGATTGGTGATGTGATTACGGCGATCATCTTTGTCGATGACGATCATGGTGTCAGCTATAGCAATATCGCCGGTACCATCGCTGGCTTCACCTTGGGTAATCTTACTCGTCTTGACAGTACAACTTACAGTGCGCAATTCACTATTGTTGATGGTGGTGCTGATATTACCAGCGGTCAGAATGTGCCTGTTTCAGTTACTATCGATGATGACTTTGGTAACACTAGTACGCCTTATACTCAGCCTATTCTGGCTAGTCAGCCGATAACTGATAATTCGGTAACGACCTACCAGATCTATGTAAACTCGGCACAAAATGCCGCTGATCTTGTTCTGGTTGGCTTTAATGTGGTGCACACGTATGACGCCGATCTGGTATTTGATCTGATTGCCCCCGATGGTTCACGTATCAATCTTGTCTACCAGCAGGGGGGATATGCCGATAATTTCACCAATACGGTTATCCAGACTGGTGGCGCGTCACTTAGCAGTGGTTCAGCGCCATTTACCGGTACTTACGCGCCCGAACAGGCGTTTAGTGGTTTGACAGGGGGAGCACAGGGGGTATGGACACTCGAAATTGCAGATACAGCGAGAGCCGATGTGGGCTATCTTACCGCTTGGAATGTAGAATTTTCAGACTTTAACGGCAGTATGTCACCGTCGTCCATAGATGCAAACGCGCCGGTCACTACGCTCAGCGCTATCGACATCAGTACTGACAACGGTAGCTCAGACAGTGACTTTGAAACCAATATCGCCAGCCAGACCATTACAGCGATGCTCAGTGCAGAGCTGGCCAGTGGCGAGGTACTTTACGGCTCGGTGGATGGCGGCTCGACCTGGACCGATATCACCGACAAAGTGAGCGGCACCACGGTGAGCTGGGATGGTGCGACGCTCTCAGGCAGCAGCTCTATCCAGCTGAAAGTCACCGATGTCGCCGGCAATGATGGCAGCGTGGCCAGTCAGGCTTATGTGCTCGATAGCACAGCGCCTACCCTGAGCTCCTCCTCGCCGGCGGATAACGCCACCGATGTGGCGTTGGACAGTAATATCACCCTGACCTTTGACGAGAATATCGCCCTCGCCAGCAGCGGCACTATCACAGTCAGCAACGGGACGGATGTCCACAGCATCAATGTGGCCAGCCATGGCGGGCAGTTGTCGGTGAGCGGCGAAACACTGACCATCAATCCGACAGCGGATCTCAGTGCCGGCGGCAGCAACTACCACGTGCAGGTCAGCGAAGGGGCCATTACCGACAGTGCCGGCAACGCTTTTGCCGGGATCAGCGATAGTACCACGGTGGATTTCACCACAGTGAGCAGCGCAAATAGCAGCGTGGTGGTGTTTGATCTGCTGGAGGGGGTGTCGTCCGATCATAGTGGACGCACGTTTAGCGCCGATACCAGTTATACCATCTATGTCCGGGTGGATAGTAATTCGAAAAATCTGTCAACAGATGGAAACGGTCCGGGCCCAGCCGATTCTTGGGGTATATGGAGTTCAGCGGGGAATTTGGGGAGCGATGATAAGGTAGTTTTGGTGGGGAGCGGCTCTCCGGTCCTCGCCAACCCGACCTATTCTTTTCAAACTGTGACAAATTATAGGCTCAGGACCTCCAGTCAGTTGGGTTTTCACTGGAGTCTAGATATGGGGGTTGCAGCATCCTTGAGCGGAGGCGGCGAGTTGATGCGCTACTATTGGGTGTCTGGAACCTCTAGCTTTAGCAACAGTTTGGATTTGTGGTCGGGTGTATGGGCAGCCTCTGGTCTAGAGCCAACGTGGAAAACTCGCGGCTCAATGTCATCTGTTTATAAAACCACGATGCCCACCGGCATCCTGACGTCCCAGGGGCTGGCCTGATGCTCTGTATTGTACCTGAATCCGGTATGAGGCCTTCTGAGCCCGCCGTTGCTAGGGCTGCCAACGGGGTTGGTCATCCGCCGAAGCGGAGTAGGTGGGATTTTATGCACCGCCAGTTGGGTTACTGTGCGCAGTCTCTGCGGAAATGTAATGGTAGCTGAGCTGGTGCGCGCAGCGCACCCTAGTGTGCCCGACATGGGTCAAAACTTGTTACCTGAAAGGAGGATTTATCAGGCTTTGTAAGAGAGTTAATAACAAGAACTAATTTTGCAATTTTATTTTTATATAACAGGTTATGGCCTAAACCTTGCGTCTTCTATGGAGTTTTATTTTGTCCTATTTGAATATCTTACGACTGTTGGTCGACAATCTACAGTTTGCCGAGCTCAAGTCTACGATTTTGCATGATTCTGATCATCTTTTGGATATTAGCACGCGTCCCCTCTTGGCGCTGGCTCAGGTACATTTAGGGGAAATAGTTCAGGGAAGAGCCAGCTATGAACAGGCGAGCACCCGTTTAACTGAACTTGATGCGGATGCGCGCACTGATTTGGCAGGGGTTGCTTGTGTTTTACAGGAGTACGATGAAGCGGTAACACTTCTGCAGCCGGTGCTTGCAGCTAACCCCGAGCATCCACTGGCGCTTGCTCGACTGGCTTGGTGCCGGATGCAGAATGAGCAGTTTGATGAAGCGCTCACTCTTTATAATCGTTCCATTAATCTCGATGGCCGGCGTCTGCCCGTCAGACTGGCACTGATCCGGCTGTTTTTGCAAAAGAGCGATCTGTTTGCTGCACAACAAGCACTGCAGTCCGCTATTGATTGTCTGCAGTTGCGTGAAAAAGAGTTGCCCATTGCATCTATTGCGCTGTTTAGCGCTCAGCTGCGTGAATTACAGTTGCAGATATGGGTGGCCTCAGAGCAGTTGGCCTGTGCTGAACAATGGCTTAGTGATCGCCGGGAGAGCTTAAGCGAAGATGAGTGGGTGGTGCTGGTGATTGCTTATACAGGGCTCTTGGCGGGGCTGGAGCATCACGCCGCGGCCGATGAGCTATTACGTGATGCGCTTAAATATTACCCCGAAAACTTATCTATAATGCTGCAGCTGGCCGAGCTTGCGCAAGTGCAGGGGCGGTTTATGACGGCTATTCGCCTGCTGCGCAAAGCACTAGCGCAAGATAAAGAGAACAGTGTGTTATGGGTGCAGCTATCCAGTGCTTGTCTGCAACGTTTCGATAAACAGGCGCGCCAGGCGGCTGAAAAAGCGGTTGAGCTGACTAGCACTCTGGAAGAGAGTGACGCGCTGCCTGCCCAGGCAGTCAAAAGGCAGCAGGCGATGGCGCAAAATGCTCTGGCACAGGTGGAAAGTCAGGAGCAGAACTTTGCGCGGGCAGAGCACCTTTATCGGGCTGTGTTAACGGACCATCCGCATTTTTTACCCGCTTTGCAGGGACTGGGGCAGCAGCAGATGCAGCTCGGCAATATCGATGAAGCGCTGGCGCTGTTTGAACGGGTCAAACAGATAGATCCGATCAAAGGGCATTCTGCGCTGATCAATGCCCGGCGTTTTCCTGAAGATGAACAAACCCTACTGCAAATGGAAAAAGCGGCGCAGATGCCCAGCCTGGAAGGGGCGATATCTGCCGGTATTCTATTTCAGCTAGCCTCGGCCTGGGAAAAACGTAAAGTTTATGACAAGGCGTTTGCGTTTGCCAATCAGGCCAATGCCGCCAGTAAAAAGTTTTTATCCTATGACGACAAAGCGCACCGTAATCAGTGTGCCCGCTTGCGCCATGCTTTCTGTAAGGGGTTATTTGAACATCGTCAGGCCTGTGGTGTTGAGTCTAGCTTGCCGGTTTATGTGTTGGGCATGCCGCGTTCCGGCACCACTTTGGTCGAGCAGATCCTGGCCGGCCACAGCAAAATATTTGGCGCAGGCGAGCTGGGGGTGATCCCAAGCCGTATTCAGGGGCTGAACCGCTGGGAGCGACATGTCGGCTCTGGCCGATGCTACCCAGATTGTATTGATGATCTAACTCCCTATGTAACCCGGGGAATAGCCAATGGCGTGCTCGATGAGCTGCGCGAGTTGGCCGCTGAGGATAAACCCGAGGCATTACATGTGGTGGATAAACTTCCGCATAACTTCGAGAATATCGGCTTTATCAAATTCCTCTTTCCCAAAGCAAAGATTATTTCCGTGCGCCGCGATCCGCGTGATATTGCCATCTCCAACTACTTTACCGATTACCAGGCCAAGCATGGCGGGATGGGCTTTGCTTATGATTTGACCGATATTGGTCAGCAACTGGCCGATCACAATCTGCTGATGCACCACTGGCATCAGCTCTTTCCCGGGGAAATTTTAGAGATCAACTATGAAGATGTGGTGGATGATTTAGAAGGCAGTGCCCGCAGAATGCTTGATTATATTGGTGTGGAGTGGCAGCCGCAGGTACTGAGCTTTAATGAGCTGGACAGGACGGTGAAAACCGCCAGCGTCTGGCAGGTTCGTCAGCCAATCTATAAAAGCTCGAAAGCGAAGTGGAAACGCTATGAAAAACATTTGGCCCCTTTGATTAAAGGTACCAATGCTAAAATAATGGTCGATCCTATTAACGATATGCTTACCCTGCCGCTGCCCGGTTTTTTAACCGATGGCGTGGCTTTATATAAAGAGGGTGACCTTGACGGTGCAGAGTTGAGTTTTAAGAAAATGCTGCATCACAATCCGGAGCATGCCGCCTGTCATTATATGCTGGGGTTGGTTTATTTAAGTAAACATCATCTCGATGATGGTATTATGCAGCTGGAAAAAGCATTGGCGAAAGCACCGTGGCATAAAGAGTGGCGGGATAACTTGATCAAAGCCTATCAGCTGGCCGGCGAAGATGAAAAAGCAGAGGAACTGAAAACGGGCCCGGCTGCACATGCACAAACCGATAATGATGATTTTGATTTTCCAGATAGTTTGCAGGCGATAGCCGATTAAGTTTCGGTAGGGTGCATTCTATGCACAGCTTAGCGTTGTCTAATTCGCGCTGTACTTGAGAACAGCGGTTTTAAAATAAAAACAGGAAAAGAATAAAATATGCGAACAAAAGCTGCCGTTTTAAAGTCGGCAACACTTCTGCTAATGAGTTGCAGTGCAATGGCCAATAGCGCGCTTTCTGAGCCGTCAATGGCATTATTGCCAAACAGTGAGCATTTATCTGCTGCAACAAACACGCCGGTGGTTGACGGCCTGGCTGCTGCGCTGCGCGCGACCATGACCCATAACCCTATGCTTAAAGGCAAGCAGGCAGAGGTTGAGGTGCAGCAGTACGGTGTCTCCAGTGCCAAAGCCCGGCGCTACCCGACATTATCAGCGCAGGGCAGTAATTTTAATGACGGTTATGATCAGGCTACTTTGCGTGTGGAACAGCCAATTTGGGCGTTCGGCAAAATTGATAGTGCTATTGAGCTCGCTGAGTCCGGAGTCTATGTCGAGCAGTGGCATTTACTGGATATTCAACGGCAGCTGCTTGAAGAGACTGCGGTGAGTTATGCAAAAATAGCGGGGATTAAGCAGCGCATGCGGGTTGCACAAAGTAATATTGGCGCACACCAGGACTATTACCAGCGTATTGCCCGTCGGCAAAAAGGTCAGTTATCTTCAGAAGCGGATATGCGTTTAGCTTATTCGCGTTTACTGCAGGCGCAAACGCAGCTGCAGTCGATTCAAGGGGAGTTGTCTGTTGCCCAGACAGAGCTACAGGCGTTGACACAAGTTCCGGTAGCAACAGAGGTTGCTGTTGATCCGCTGCTGGCTCAATTACCTTCCTACGCAGATGTGCAGCGCTTAGCTGTCGAGCAGGCAGCCAATATTCGCCTTAAACGTCAGAATTTACAGGTGGCCAGGCTGGAACTCAAAACAGAGAAACTGTCTGTGTTGCCAACTATCTATTTTAGTGTGGAAACAGATCTTTTAGATAATGTTAGCGGTAATGATGACCTGCGTGCCGGATTGACCTTTCAAAGTAGCCTGGAGGGGCTGGGGCTGGTGGCGAGAGGCCGGGTAAAAGGGGCGGAATCCCGTCTGGCGGCTGCGCAATATGATCTGGACAGCTCGGTTATTGATATCCGCCGTCGTGTTGATGCCTTGATGCTTAACCGCCAGGTACAGGAAGGGTTAATCAATGCGCAGCAACAAGTAGAAGAGGCGATGCAGCAAACCCTGGCCTCGTTTTTGCGGCAATATGAAACTGGCCGAAAATCCTGGCTGGAACTGTTAAATACACAGCGCGAATTGAACACCTTGCAGCTGCAGTTAGCACAGAGCAGAAATGACTGGTTAATTTTATCATTGCGTGTGGCGTCCCTTACAGGTGTTTTAGATCAACTAGCCGGGTTAAATACAGATGAACAATAATATGACGGATAGAGATACTGCGCAGCTTAATTCTCCGGAGCTCGACAGCGCTTTTTTAACGCAACCCTTGCCGGCTAAATTATTAAAATCACTTTTTGATCGTCTCAATATCTCAGTGCAGATGGGCGCATTAACGCAAGCCTGTGAACAGGCGCAGGCATCGCTCAGCGATGCGGCGCCGGCCAGGCGTTTCAGTTTTATTGCCCATACGCTGCAGCTGCAGGGGGTGCAGGCGGCACAGTTGCGCTGGAGCCGTTTTGATCAACGCCGTTTACCCGCGCTGATCTTTTATCAGGGGCAATGGCAGTTGATTGAGCATGGCAGTGAAGGACAATTGAGCTTAACCAATGAGCGCGGGGAACGCAGTGACTTTTCTGAGCAGGAGTTGGATGAAGCGATTGTATTATGGTTGCGCACACCGCCAAAACGTCAGCAGAGCTCTATCTTTTCACTTAAGGGGAATGTCGCCGCGCGCTTAGTTTTTACCGAGATGTTTAAAACGCGTCGCTGGCTAGTCGATATTATTATTGCCACCGTGATCATTAATCTGCTGGCGGTGGCCACCTCTATTTTTGCGATGCAGGTTTATGATCGCGTGGTGCCGACCCTGGCTTATGCGACCTTGACGACCCTGGTCACGGGCATGTTTATTGTCCTGTCGCTTGACTGGCTGCTGAAAACGGTGCGTGCGCGAACACTGGACAGTGTCAGTTGCGCGGTGGATAAAGCGGTATCGCAGCAGGTTTTTGAGCATGTGCTGCGCCTGCAGTTAGATACGCGGCCGCGCAGTTTAGGGACGCTTGCCGCGCAGGTCGGCGGCCTGGATTCGGTGCGTCAGTTTTTCAGCTCCGGGGTTATCTTTGCACTGGTTGATATCCCCTTTGCGCTGCTTTTTATCGCGTTTATCGCGATTATCGGCGGTCATATCGGCTGGGTCTATTTGTTACTGCTGCCGGTCGCGGCGACCTTGGGCTGGATCACGCAAAAACGCTTACGGCGTTTATTAAAAGAGCAGATGGTACGCTCTAATGAACGCCAGGGACTGCTGGTTGATGTTATTCAGGGTGCGGAATCTATCCGTGCCAATAATGCAAGCTGGCGTTTTGCCGCGCAGTGGCAGGAGATCACGGCAACTATCTCCAGTTATAATATCTGTCAGAAAGCGATCAGTAACTTTGCGACAGTTACCACCGGCACACTCTCTACTGTGGCTTATGTCTCTGCTATTGTGGTCGGTGTCGGACAGATTGAAGCGGGTAATCTGACGATGGGGGCCTTAATCGCCTGCAGTATTCTTGGCGGACGGGTAATCGCACCTATTGCCCAGGGGGTGCAGTACTTATCGCAGTGGCAGAGTGTTTCCCAAGCGTTAGATATGGTTAATCAGGTGTTGTTGCTCGATAGTGAGCGCCGTGCGGATCAAAACCTGCTGTTACCTGAGCTGACTGCTAATAATCTGGCGCTGGAAGGGCTGACTTTTTCCTATCCGGAATCGCCCGTGCGGCAGTTAAATATAGATGCGTTAACCTTTAAGGCCGGGGAACGGGTAGTGCTGTTAGGGGCGATTGGTTCAGGTAAGTCCACACTGCTGAAGGTCCTGGCGGGTTTATACCGTCCAAGTGAAGGCCGAGTGCGTTTAGGCGCTGCGGATTTATGGGAGATCGATCCGAATATCGTTGCGGATCATGTCAGTTATTTACCGCAGAGTGTGCACCTTTTTAAGGGAACATTACGCAGTAATCTGGCACTTTCCGGAGCGGTAAGTGACTCTCATCTGCTACAGATAGCGCAAGAGCTGGGAATTGATCATATTGCGGCAGGCAGCCCGATGGGCATGGATTTGGCGATTAGCGAAGGCGGAGAGGGTTTATCGGGCGGGCAGCGGCAGTTGGTCGGTCTGGGGCGGGTCTTTCTGGCGCAGCCGAAGATCTGGCTGTTGGATGAGCCGACCGCATCTTTAGATAATGAGAGTGAAAAACAGGTTTTACAGGCGATCTCCAGCCATGTTAAAGCCGATGATATTCTGATCATCTCCACACATCGCCCGGCTCTGGCTGCTCAGCTGGCTACCCGGGTAATTATTATGCAGCGTGGCGAGATCACTGCCGATGGTAAACCGGAAACGGTACTGCCGAAAATGATCAAGCGCAAGCCAGCGGCAAGCGCTTTAAATTCAGGGCTAATGAATAAGGGATCAGTCAATGTTATTTGATAGTTTTTTCGCAGATGGCGATGCAGCTGGTAAGGACAAGGCGGCGCGACTAGAAGGCTATTACCAGCGCAATTATTCCGTGGTGTTATGGTTGTTATTGTCGGGGTTGCTGGTTTTTGTGCTCTGGGCTTCAATTTTTAAAATCGATCAGGTGGCTCGGGCGACAGGTGAGGTGATTGCCAGCAGCCGTGTGCAGATTATACAGGCGGTTGATGGTGGTGTGTTATCGACCTTGAATGTTAAAGAGGGGGATCGTGTCGCCAAAGGGGAAGTATTAGCCACATTAGACCAAACGCGTATTGGTGCTGCGGTAAAAGAGGTCGATGTGCGTTTGTCAGCCTTAAAAGCTAAAGCAACGCGTCTGCGTGCTGAGGTGACGGGAGCTAAAAAACTGGTTTTTCCACAGGATGTGCTGCGTTTTCCTGAGCTGGTTGAGGTTGAAAGCGCTTTGTTTGAGCAGAAAAGAACCGGTCTCTCAGAAGAGCTGCGTACTTTAAAGGTGGCGGTTGAATTAGCACGGGAAGAGGCGCAACTGATTAAAAAGCTTTCTGATTCCGGGGATGTTAACCGCAGCGAAGAGATACGCTCTGCGCGCGCTTTAAATGATGCGCAGGCGCAGCTTATCAACCGTAAAAACAAGTATCTTGAACAGGTCAGTGCGGAGCTGGCAAAAGCAGAAGATGAGATAGCGCAGAATGTGCAGATTTTAACCCAGCGCCAGCAGCAGTTAGCCGATAGTGTTTTTGTCGCTTCGTTGCCCGGCATTGTTAAAAACGTGCGGGTTACTACCCTGGGGGGGGTATTGCGTGGCGGCGATGAGCTGATGCAGATTATTCCTTTGGATGATGAGCTGATTATTGAAGCTAAGATCAGCCCGACAGATATTGCTCAGGTAGAAAAAGGTCTGTCTGCTACGATCCGCTTCGATCCCTTTGACTACACCATTTATGGCGGCGTTATCGGCGAAGTGGTTTATGTCAGCGGCGATACCTTAAAAGAAAATAAAAGCAGAGGCGAAGAGATCTATTACCGGGTGCATGTCGCCAGCAAAACCTCGCCGGTCACCACAACATCAGGGAAAGTACTGGAAATTCTGCCGGGCATGACCGCACAGGTGGATATTAAAACCAGTGAGCGGACGGTGCTTAACTACCTGTTAAAACCATTGCGTAAAACGCTTTCTGAATCCTTTGGCGAGCGTTAGCACCATTAAGCCGGTGCGCAGAGCAGATCCTACGTTTTATTTGATCGGGTATATACTCAATATATACCCAAGCCGCGCGGTTTTATTATTTTTTAGCAATAGGAGGTTACATGAAAATAGGCGTTCCTAAAGAGATAAAAAATAATGAGTATCGTGTTGGTTTAATCCCTGATAGTGTTGCTGAATTAACGGCTAAAGGCCATCAGCTGCTGATTGAAACTAACGCCGGTGCCGGTATCGGCTATGCTGATCAGGATTACCTTAATGCAGGTGCGCAGATAGTCGCTACAGCCGAATCGGTTTTTATGCAGGCCGAGATGATTATTAAGGTCAAGGAGCCGCAAGCTGGAGAATGCGCAATGTTACGTCCGCAGCAGATCCTGTTTACCTATCTGCACCTTGCGCCGGATCTGCAGCAAACGCAAGCTCTGATAAAAAGTGCTGCCGTGTGCATTGCTTATGAAACCGTTGTTGATGATTCTGGTCATCTGCCGTTATTGGCGCCCATGTCGGAAGTTGCCGGGCGCATGGCCATGCAGGCTGGCGCATTGGCTCTGCAGAAAAACTGCGGGGGGGCCGGGCTGTTATTAAGCGGTGTACCCGGCGTTGCTCCGGCCAAAGTGGTGATTTTAGGTGGCGGGACAGTGGGCAGTAATGCCGCACTGATGGCGCTTGGACTTGGTGCAAATGTGGTTATTCTAGATAAAAATATAGCGATATTACGGCGTTTGGATAAGCAGTTTTTTGGCCGGGTTAATACAGTCTATTCCACTACCGCGGCGATCAGCGAACATCTGCTTAATGCCGACCTGGTGATAGGGGCTGTATTGCAGCCCGGAGCTCGAGCACCGAAACTGGTCAGCAGGAGTATGATCGGCAACATGAAAAAAGGTGCTGCCGTAGTGGATGTCGCTATTGATCAGGGCGGCTGTTTTGCAACCTCACATGCCACCACGCATCAAGATCCGACCTATGTTGTTGACGGCGTTGTCCACTATTGTGTTGCCAATATGCCCGGAGCGGTTGCGCGCACAGCAGCGCAGGCACTGAATAATGCAACGCTACCTTATATCCTGAAACTGGCCGAGCTGGGCTATAAAAAAGCCTTATTGGCCGATAAAAACTTCTTAAACGGCTTAAATATCTGTGCAGGGAAAGTGGTTTTAAAAGCGATTGCAGAAGCACACGATTTAGAATATGTACCTGCTTTACAACTGCTTGAATAACATAGTTATGAGCGTCTAGCAGTAGGAATCCCCCACTAAAATCTTTGATTTAGTGGAGGGAGGATGTCAAGCATGGATAGTTTTATCATTTTTTCAGTAAAACTTCGCCTGTTAGGGCGGATACGGCTTATTAGCCTGTGGGAAGAGCGGCGTTAGCCGACTCAGTGAAGCAGGAACTTGCTTTGTTCGTGGAAGCAAGCCCGCGAATTTAGTTTTTAACGCATCGGAATCCCTTCTTTTTCGACTTCTCGGGCGCGTAGCGAGGTGGCGGAGGATGTCAGTCTTACTATACTTTGACATAAAGCATTATCTTATTAACGCAATGACTGCTGCCCGGAACCCGTCACTAACAATGAGATGCCTGTAACTTAGGCTTACTGTCGGCGGGTTCTTAACAAATTATAACTATGTCGCGACTATTAGGTGGGTAACATACTTGGAACGACAACCGGCACAGATAGAGAAGATTCAAGTAAATACTGGCTCAGTCTTATTTAGATGCCAGGGTGACTGGACGGCTAAAACCCTTCAGGATGTGGTGAAATTCTTAGAAACAGATCTAGTCTCCCTCTGCAATCTGTCCATACAATGGGATGTGTCAGGTGTAGGTAAGGTAGATTCTGCCGGTATGATGCTTTATATCCATTACCATGATTTGCTCAAGTTACAGGATTGCACTGTCGAGCTGACGGGTGCCGGGGCTGAGTATGAAGATCTTTATCAGTTGTTACGTGCCCATGCTGCACAGCAAGCGGTATCAAAACCCGGTTTATTATCGCGCTTGCTGCTGCCATTCACTAATCTTGGCAAGTCTGTTTTAAATTTCTGGCAGGATATCAAAGACCTTCTTACCTTTCTCGGTGAGCATTCAGCCGCGCTGCTTACCTCAGTGCAACATCCATCGTCGATCCGCTATGCAGCCATTGTCAAAAATATTGAAGAAGCAGGTGTTCGTGCACTGCCTATCATTTCACTGACAAGCTGTCTTATTGGTGTGGTGATCACCTATCAGAGCGCCTTACAGCTGCAGAAGTTTGGCGCTAATATTTTTATCGTAGACATGATAGGCATTTCTGTTACCAGGGAGCTGGCCCCGCTGATCACCGCGATAGTCGTAGCCGGTAGAACCGGCTCATCTTATACCGCGCAGCTTGGGGCGATGACCATTACCGAAGAGATTAGCGCGATGCGCACCATGGGCTTCGAACCGCACCGCTTTCTTGTTCTACCACGGATCATTGCCTTAATGATTGCCATGCCGTTGCTGATTTTGTTTGCTGATATTATTGGTATTGCCGGGGGGATGATTGTTGCCAATATACATCTGAATATTTCCTATAGCGAATTTATCCACCGTTTACAAAATGTACTCGATATAAAACACGTCTGGATAGGGCTGAGCAAAGGTCCTTTCTTTGCCTGGTTAATCGCAGTCACTGGCTGCTTTCGCGGATTTCAGGTTTCCAGCAATACTGAAAGTCTTGGCCGCTACACGACAATCAGCGTAGTCAACGCCATTTTCCTCGTTATTGCCTGCGATGCACTCTTTTCCATTGTCTTCACCGAGTTGGAACTATGAGCACAGTTATCAGTGTTAAAGATATGGTGACACGGTTTGCTGATAATGTTGTTCATGACGGCGTTAGTTTGAGCGTACAGCACGGAGAAATATATGGCCTGTTGGGCGGCAGTGGTTCAGGCAAATCGACATTAATGAAAGAGATGATCATGTTGCTACAGCCGGTATCTGGAAAATTAGAGGTGCTCGGTCACGATTTAATGAATATAGGCCGGGCTGAAGCCGCCGAACTGCAAGGTCAGTGGGGCGTACTTTTTCAACACGGAGCGCTTTATTCTTCACTAACGGTAATGGAAAATGTGGCGATCAGTCTGAAGGAATATACAAGGCTGCCGGCAAAACTGATCCATGAGATTGTACAGATGAAGATCAACCTAGTAGGTCTTCCTGAGCACACTGCAGATCTCTATCCTGCCCAGTTAAGCGGCGGCATGGTCAAGCGCGCATCATTGGCCCGGGCTCTGTCTATGGATCCGCAATTATTGTTTCTCGATGAGCCGACTTCCGGACTGGATCCTGTTGGTGCTGAAGAGTTTGACCATTTGCTCCTTGAATTACGGGATATGCTGGATCTTACGGTTGTTATGGTGACTCATGATCTTGACTCGATCTGGACAATTGTGGATCGTTTTGCCGTACTGGCAAATAAAAAAGTGATTGCAGAAGGTACGCTGAATGAGGTGATGCAACAGTCTGATCCCGTTATCCAGCAGTTCTTCCGGGGAGAGCGCGGGCGCTTAAGGAGTGGTCATGGAAAGTAAAATAAATTACACCATTGTCGGACTCTTCGTGGTTATCCTGACTGCTGCATTGTTAAGCGTTACCTTCTGGTTGACAAGGCAATACGGACAACAAAGCTATGATAGCTACTATGTGCATTTATCGGAATCGGTTGCAGGTTTGAACATAGATGCCGCAGTTAAATATCGGGGAGTGGACGTTGGTTCGGTGATTAGAATTGGCCTTAAAGCGAATAACCCTGAAATGGTGGAATTACTGCTCAACATAAATCAGGAGATACCTATCAAGACTGACACCACTGCGGCGCTAAATTTCTACGGGATCACCGGGCTTGCCTATATCGAGCTGCAAGGTAGCGACAAAGAGGCCGCGTTGTTAAAGAGGGTAAATGATACCATACCCGTGATCCCGTCAAGGCCGTCAACATTAAGAAGAATTGATCTATCTTTGAGTCAATTAGCAGAAAAATCTATTGAGACACTGGAAAACATCAACCGCTTACTCGGCGATAAAAATATAAATAATGTTGAACTGCTGCTGTTTGAAAGCAAAGCACTGGTTACAGATCTGCGCGGCCAATTACAAGGTCTTCAGACGCTGGTCGATAAGGGGGTCGTGATGGAGAACAAGATCGCCGCAACATCTGACAAGATCGGTGCAGCCTCAACCAGTATCAAGCAGATGGCTGAAAATCTTGAAAAGAATACAACAGGAATCAGTCAGGAAATGGCCAGGGGTATGCGCGCGAGTTTCAGTTCATTGAACCTGCTTTTAAGCGACCTGGATATTCTCATAGGCAGTCTGCAGACAACCATAGAAAGCATTAATAACAGCCCTGCAGATCTGCTCTTCAAACGCACGCAGGCAAGGCCGGGACCCGGTGAGGAGGGCTATCATGAAAAATAGAGGTTTCCTTTTGCTGGCTGCGTTATTGATAGGGGTAACAGGATGTGCTGGTGAAAAACTGCCGCCCGTTTCTACCTATAGCCTTTCTCCAGATCTGGATGCTTTTCATCCATCTCTCAATACGGAACAAAAACCTGCCGGCATTCTTATGTTAGGCCGGATTCGCAGCTCGCATCTCTTTAATGGTAGAGAGATAATCTATAGCGATGCACGGTATGGGCAGAACAGCTATGCTTATAGCCGCTGGAGTGATTCGCCTACGACCATGCTGCTGCTTATTTTTCAGGAAGCACTTGAAAAAAGCGGTCGTTACCTTGCGGTCGTTCCTTACTCATCACTGTCGGAATCTGATTTTCTGCTGGAAAGTACACTACTCGATTTCAGCCATAGCATCAACGATGATGGGACGTCCGATGGGTTTATAAGGATGCGCTTTAACCTGATTGATAACAATACAAACAGGGTGATAGCCAGCCGGGATTTTGCTGCAGGTGTGCCGCTAGCAGCAGCGAATAATGCCAGCGGCGCGGTAGCTGCACTGAACAAGGCTGTCACTATCGTTACTCAGGAATTGATTGACTGGCTTGACCTCCTCCCTCCACTAAATCAAAGATTTTAGTGGGGAATTCCGCAAGGTTCGTTAAATAAATTGACGGTTTCAGCGAATGTGCTATAAAAAATCCGATCTTCCTTTGAACATCGGATTTTTCTGAGGGATTATTTAGTTGCTCAGCTCAGTTTAGTGAACCGGTGGAGCCGTCTTATCATTAAACTTAGCAAAATGCTGATCCAGTACTTCAGGCGTTAGCTTACCTTCAGCTTCTAGTTTTTTTAATTCAGCCACTATTGCTCTCTGCTCTTCCATTGAGGGGAGTTTTACCTCCACCTCATCACTCTCCTGCTGAGAAATCTGCTCTAACTCTTTTTCAAAATCACTCATTACTCTGTTCCTTAATGGTTAAAACTGTGCAGAGTTTACTCATTTCACCACTATAATTCTAGAAAAACCTAACCGACCGGCCTGCAGCTGCCTGCGCGTGGCTAAAATATCGCGCAGAACAGAGCAATATTTTTATCTTGAACTATCGTTCATATCAGCTTGAATAAAAGCCGTGCTGCGGTTAATATGATAGGTGTTGAACGTTTGTTCAAGATTGTGTAAATAGGCATTGAAAGAGGGAAAATTATGGAAAAGCAATATATTCCACCTAAGGTGTGGACTTTTGATAGTAAAAACGGTGGTGAATGGGCAAAAATTAATCGTCCTACCTCCGGTGCAACACATGAGAAAACTCTGCCTGTCGGCAATCATCCCCTGCAGCTTTACTCTATGGGGACGCCTAATGGCCAGAAAGTGACCATTATGCTGGAAGAGCTGTTAGCGGCAGGTGAGTCTGGCGCTGAGTATGATGCCCATATGATTGCAATTGCAGAAGGCGAGCAATTCTCTTCCGGCTTTGTCGAAATCAATCCGAACTCAAAAATTCCAGCATTACTGGATAACTCAGCTGAAAAGCCGGTTCGCGTCTTTGAATCCGGCTCAATCCTGTTATATCTGGCCGAAAAGTTTGCACGTTTTTTACCAAAAGAGATGGCAGCACGTACGCAAGTGCTTAACTGGTTATTCTGGCTGCAGGGTTCAGCACCTTATCTCGGTGGTGGTTTCGGTCACTTTTATGCCTACGCTCCGGAAAAGTTTGCATATCCGATCAACCGCTTTACCATGGAAATCAAGCGCCAACTCGATGTGTTAGATAAGCAGCTTGCAAACAACCGCTTTATTGCCGGTGACGAATACAGCATTGCTGATATTGCTATCTGGCCATGGTACGGCAATCTAGTGCGTGGCGTGCTTTATGATGCGGCTGAATTCCTTGATGCGAAAAGTTACCAGCATGTGCAGCGCTGGGCGGAAGAAGTATTCCAGCGTCCGGCCGTACAACGCGGGCGAATCGTCAACCGTACCTGGGGAGAGCCTTGGGAACAAGTGCGTGACCGTCATGATGCAGCAGATATTACTAATGCATTAAAGCTAAAACCTTAAAAGTGCACGTGTTGTTTTTTTAAGCGAACCTTATTTTATCCTATATCAAGGAAATCCGATGTTGAAATTTTACTTCCACCCTACGCCAAATCCATACAAGGTTGCTCTTTTTTTAGAAGCAGCAGAGCTCGAATATGAACTTGTGCCAGTCGATACCGCTAAAGGCGAACAGCATTTACCTGAATTTCGAGCGGTTAACCCCAACGGCAAATTGCCGGCAATCAGCGATAACGGGGTCAATATTTTTGATTCTACCGCGATTCTTTTATACCTTGCAGAAAAAACGGGGAAATTCCTTGGTAAAGAGGA
>JBFGZH010000024.1:0-17475 GCA_041586895.1 Psychromonas sp.
GAGGATATCATTGAACCACTACAGGAAGTTGCCGGCTGGTTAGAATAGCGGGTAATGATCATGCGTTTAATCTGCGCCTAGCTATTCATAGTTAATCGCCAGTATCTCTTGTAGGTTAATTGCCTGGTATTGACTTCCCTGATCCTGCAGGTGCTGCTCGATATTTTCCTGGGTAACCCTGATTCCAAAATCCGAGGGAGGCATGGTGTCGTCGCGTAGCAGGAGCTTGGCCATGATCATATCGGTATGCTCTTTTCTAAGATGCGAAGAGTCCCAGAAATTATCTTTGTTGACCGTGACTGAGCTGACGCCTGTAAAGTCAATAAAATCAGTTGCTTTTACAAGCTCTCTCTTGAATCTTTCGAATTCAGGTTTTAATCCGGCGGCTTTGATGGCATAAAAGTGCTCTGCATAGACGGGAGAAATATAGACATAGAGGTTGATACCATTCTTATGGCAGTAAGTGACTATTTTTTTAAACATTTCCATATATTCAGGTGAGTACGCATAATTGCCGTAGATGCCGTCTTTTTTAAAGTATTTTTGGATATGTTTATTGATATTCGCGCTCATATCTAGACTATTGTTAGCGAGCTGCTGTTTAAAGTTAGGGAAGTTTCTCATGCCATTTTCAGAGTAAAAAGGATTAAGCTCTGGTTGCTCAGATAAGTTGTTCTGCAGGGTGCGCAGCGATTTTTTCAGCGTATTAACATTGATATAGATATCATGCGTATAAAAATGTCCGAAGGACTGAAGTTCATCTTTATACTGAATATAATCAACATTAAGTTTTAAATTTTTATTAAAGGTCATAAAATCAATGCCGTATATCAGGTTTTTAATCTGATTGAATTTCAGGGCATACTTGAAAGAGTCGAATTGAATCGGCATTGCCGAGCCGGGTTGGCTGAAGGTGAATGTCTTTCCACCCAGGTAGTTATCGACCACCTGGCTGTCCATTAAACCTATTCGTGATGTACCGAGCATAAGGTTATCCCAGCCACCTTCTCTTATTTTCGGCGCTTTATATTTGATGGTAAAAGGAGTGTTGTCCTCTTTAACCCTATTAATATTATTGATCAGTATTTTGTTATTAAAGCCGTAGGGATCAATGGCATAATTAAAAATACCGGTTAAAGGAATAAGACAGCTAAGCGCAAACCAAATTTTGACCCATTTCAACGCATTCATAAGTATCTCTTGTTAAAAATCAAAATATAAAAACTCGGAAATTCTGTTCATTGATAGGACGCCATATACAAACAGCACGCTGGAAAAGCAGGCGCTTCTATAGGACAGTTTGAAAGTACGGCTCTGCTCTATGGAGTTGTTAAAACATAAAACCAGGACGAACCCGGCGACTATCCAGACAGGGGTAAACAGATCTCCCTCTATTGCTGAAACAAAGTTCCCAAATTCAATACCGTACTGGTTTAAGAAAGCTAATTTGGAAGCAAGCGCACCAGGTAGGCTGATCCCTGTCATTCCGCACATCCCTTTAAGCACTTTAATGGCATCCTCCCACTCTTTAGCCCTAAAGAATACCCAGCAGATATTGACAAAGTTAAAGGTTATAAACCAGGCGAGTATGCTGTGCATCTTATAACCCAGTTCCTGCCAGAGTCTGTGCACAGCAAGCGCCAGGCCATGCAGTGCTCCCCAAAACAAAAAAGTCCAGCCGGCTCCATGCCAGATGCCACCGAGTAAAAAGGTGGTCAACAGGTTGGTATATATTCTTAATTCTCCTTTGCGGTTTCCGCCCAGTGGAATGTATATATAGTCTTTTAAAAAACGCGATAGCGTAATATGCCAGCGTCGCCAGAAATCCTGAATGGAGGTGGCTTTATAGGGAGAGTTGAAGTTGATCGGCAGTTTGATATTAAACAGCAGCGCTGCCCCCATCGCCATATCCGTATAACCACTGAAATCAAAATACAATTGAAATGCATAGGAGAGAGAGGTTATCCAGGCTGCTATCAGGCTCAGTTGCTCCGCTACATCAAAGCCGTTCGTTGCCCATATGGCAAAGGTATCGGCAATGACCACTTTTTTAAATAATCCGATTGAGAAGATAAATAAGCCGGTGGCAATATTTTTATGGTTTTTAACGAGATTCCACTTGGAAGCGAATTGCGGCATCATTTCAGAATGGTGCACTATCGGCCCTGCAATTAACTGTGGAAAAAAAGTGACAAACAGGGAGTAGTTTAAAAAGTCATATTCGGCTGTTTCTCCTCGATTGGAGTCAACAAGATAAGCGATCTGCTGAAAGGTAAAGAAGGAGATAGCCAAAGGCAAAGCAAGGTGGATAAGAGGAACTGTGTCAGCAAAGACAAAGTTATAGTTTTCAATCAAGAAATCGCTATATTTAAAGTATCCGAGCAGCGCCAGATTGGCTGTAATGCCGATAATCATTAAGGATTTCTTATGGACGCGTATCTTCTTGAAATTGCCGTTTAAGGAGTTGCCGACCGCATAGTTAAATAACATCGAAGATAAAATAATCGGCAGATAAGCAACATTCCACCAACTGTAAAAAAACAGGGAGACGAAAACCAAAAAAGCTTTGGCACCTATCACCAGCCGTTTATGTAAAAGGTAGAAATAGATAAAAAAATCAAGCGGTAATAGCGCAAATATAAATTGAAATGAATTAAATATCATCTACTCAGCAGCTCCTTGTCTGTTTGAACTTTTAGCGTGGCTGAGCTCTTATCGACAAATATAATCTTGCCTTTAGTGATACAGAGCCCCGCTTGTGTATATCCATTTCCAGCAGTCGACAGGGGAGTATCTGCTGTGCTAACGGGTAGTTGCCATATCTGATATGCGGCTATTATTAGTGTAGTTGTTGTTTCCTTGATTGCATTAATCAATAGTAAAGAGACGTTCTTTTTCTGCGGGCAATGGCAGAGGGCTAGAGCGACATAGTGATAACAGCATCATCTATACTTTCAGATAGGGATCAATATGGATGGGAAAACTGTGCAGAAATTAGAGCAACGACTGGGCGTACAACACGCCAGAAAAAGAATTGCGATTGAAGAGGCGCATGTCGCGCAAATCTTCGGACAGGGGCGGAACTTTTTTCATATTGAAAACTGGTATTCAGTGCATTCAGTGATCCGGAATACGCTCCGCCTGTGTTTACTGCACCGTAAAGGCAAGCGTAACGCAAGAAATATTCAGGTGCGTCACAATAGGGTCAGGCTTCCTCAGCTGCATAGTGACCTTGATGGTTTTACCCTGCTGCACCTTAGCGATATGCATGTGGATATGGATGAGAAGGCGACGCTGGCATTGATGGAACGCGTAAGAGAAGTTGATTATGATATCTGTGTTATGACCGGTGATTACCGTGCGCGCACTTACGGAGAGATAGAGCGCTCCCTGGCGGCGATGGCGAGAGTGAGAAGGCAGCTCAAAAAGTCTGTCTATGCGGTATTGGGAAACCATGACAGTATATTGATGGTGCCGGCTTTAGAGGCGCTCGGTATTCGTTTTCTTATTAATGAAAATGCGCTGATTAAGCGAGGGCGAGGGGAGCTGTTTCTTGCCGGTATTGATGATGCGCACTACTTTCGTGTTGATGATATTGCTAAAGCGGCAAAGGGAATAAACGCAAGCATCCCCAGTATTCTGCTCTCCCATACGCCGGCCGTCTATCTGCAGGCCGCAGAGGCCGGGTTTGATTTAATGCTCTCCGGACACACCCATGGCGGGCAAATCTGCCTGCCGGGCGGTATTCCGGTGTTTCTTGATTCTGACTGCCCCCGTTTTGTCGGCAAAGGGGCCTGGCGTCACAACAATATGCAGGGTTACACATCAGTCGGTTCAGGTACGTCAGTGGTTAATGTGCGTATTAACTGCCCGCCGGAAATAACATTGCATACACTGCACAGATAATGTCGTATTTAAGTCGTACATTTTATTATTGAACTTTTAATCGAGAGACTGTTGTTGAGACTCCCGTTGATAGATAGCCGCATATTGACTAAGCAGGGTTTCGACCCATTGATTATAACTATCCTGCTGCATTAACGCTTCCACCTTGGGAAGAAGATGCAGGTAAGGGGATTTTTTAGACATGGAAATATATAATTTGCCCGTTACGATAGGCTTAGGTAAGGCGACTATCTCCTCCTGCATCGCCAAATGCTGCAGCATAGCTAAGCCGGCAAAGCGCCCGATAGGAATAAAATCAATTCGCTCAAGAAGTAACTTGGAAAAATTTTGTTTGTAGCTTGCTACTTTTTCGATGCTGGTGTTTTTTTCCAGAAAATCATCAAATTTTTCACCGACGCTAACCCCGAGGACCATACCTACTTTTTTACCAATGAGATCGTCCCAGCTGTTAAACGCAAACTCTCTGCCTTTTTTGACGAAGACGGCATTTTCATTAAAGCCCATTGGCGTGTCAATAAACTCAGAGTAGGTTTTTCGCTCCTCATTCATAAATGAACAAATGTTGATATCTGCCTGGCCGCTTTTTATATAAGACTGGCAGCGTTTCCAGGGGCCGATATAGGTTAAATCGACCTCTACAGCAAGTTTTGCAAATAGCGTCTTGATTACCGCGGCGCAAACCCCTTTAATTTGATTGTCGCTTTGCCAGTTCCAGGGCTCATAATCATGATGACCGCAAGCTTTTAAGGTTATCGATGGGCTTTGCGAAAAAGCAGCGATTGGCCATAGAGACAGGCATAACAGGAGAATAAATCTCTGCATAAAAACTCCTTTTAACGAAAAGGGGCTGATTCTTATAATAAATTTGAAAAGTATAGTGCAGATATCAATAAAGATAATGAACTTGTTAAGAGGATTGTTTTGCGTTAGCTAATAGCAAAGCGTACAGTAGCTTTTTTTGATTTTTCTCTTCTGAGGTTTGTTAGTGAGTATTATTCTTGGTATTGATCCCGGCTCCCGTATTACCGGCTATGGTGTGATTCAGCAGAAAGGCAGCAAATGCATCTATATTGCCAGCGGTTGTATTCGCACTAAAGGGGATGTGCTGGCTCCTAAGCTGGATCTGATCTTCAACGGCATCAGTGAAATCATTCACCAGTATCAGCCTTCCGAATTCGCTATCGAGCAAGTCTTTATGGCAAAAAATCCGGATTCAGCCTTAAAGCTTGGGCAGGCGAGGGGAGCGGCCATTGTCGCCGCGACACAGGCAGACTTGTATATTTGTGAATACTCGGCCCGGCAGATAAAACAAGCCGTTTCCGGAACCGGAGGCGCGAGTAAAGAGCAGGTGCAGCAGATGGTGATGCAGATTTTAGCTCTTTCAGGTTGTCCGCAGGCGGATGCTGCTGATGGATTGGCTGTTGCCATCTGCCATGCTCATACTGCGCAATCGCTGGTGGCGATGTCCGGGCAGGTAAAAAAAACGGTGCGCAGGCGTTTTCGCTAACGATTAATGGAGTTTAAATGAAAGAGTTTTCTGAAACGCATTTGGGGGTTATTTATGCGCTTGCTGCTTACCTGATATGGGGATTGGTGCCGGTGTATTTTAAATATCTGGAATTTGTGCCTATTTATGAAATGCTTTGCCATCGTGTTATCTGGTCGGTATTGTTTATCGCGTTAATTTTAACCATCAGCAAAGGCTGGCCGCGTTTTTTTCCATTACTTAAGTCACCGAAAAAACTTGCCTTTTTAGCCGTGAGTACGCTGTTAATCAGCATTAACTGGCTGGTTTTTATCTGGGCGATCAGTAATGAGCATATGTTGGATGCCAGTTTAGGCTATTTTATTAACCCGTTAATCAATGTGTTATTGGGATTAATTTTTTTAAATGAATCCTTAAGCCGTATTAAGTGGCTGGCCATCTTGTTGGCGTTTATCGGGGTTATGGTTCAGGTAGTCGAGTTCGGTCGCCTGCCTTGGGTTTCCCTGGTGTTGCCATTCAGTTTTGCTTTTTATGGTTTAGTGCGTAAAAAAATTAAGGTCGAAGCGTTAACCGGACTGTTTATTGAAACGCTGTTTGTTTTACCGATCGCCCTTTTTTACCTCAACTTTATTGCCGAGAGCGATACCGTCAATATGCTGGCGAACAGCTATGCATTAGATGCCTGGTTAATGTTTGCCGGTGTGGTCACGGCACTGCCGCTGATCTTTTTTGCTCAAGCCGCACTGCGTCTGCAACTGTCAACATTAGGCTTCTTTCAGTATATTGCTCCTTCTCTGTTATTTATCTTTGCCGTGGTTTTTTATAATGAGCCGATGGGGCTGGCAAAAACAGTGACTTTTTTGTTTATTTGGGCCGGCATACTGCTGTTTGCCTTGGAAAATAAAATCATGGCTTTCGCAAAATAATACTGGATATTAAATCAGTTGTTTTTTATGCTTAGTTTTTATGTTTTAGTTAAGGGTTTACTATGATCGGGCGTTTACGGGGTGTTTTGCTGGAAAAACAACCACCTGAGGTGTTGTTAGATGTCTCTGGAGTCGGCTATGAAATTCAGCTGCCGATGAGTTCATTTTATTCTTTGCCGGAATTAGGTCAGGAAGCGATTATTCACATTCACTTTGTGGTGCGCGAAGATGCGCAGCTGCTCTATGGCTTTGCCGATAAGCATGAACGGGCGATGTTTCGTGAGCTTATTAAAGTTAACGGTGTCGGCCCTAAGTTGGCACTGGCTATTTTATCGGGCATGTCGGCGAATCAGTTTGTGCAGTGTATTCATAATGATGCCCTCAGTACGCTGGTTAAATTACCCGGAGTGGGTAAAAAAACGGCAGAGCGTTTAATCGTTGAGATGAAAGATCGCCTTAAAAACTGGACGGGAGCGGATCTGTTAACGCCGGAGGCCGATAAAATGGCTTTTGCCGATGATTTAGGCAATACCTTTGCCAATGGTAATGCTAAAGAGGAAGCGATCAGTGCCTTAGTGGCACTAGGCTATAAACCGGCACTGGCAGAAAAGTCAATTAAGCAAGTTTATCAAGACGGAATGGATTGCGAAGCCTTGATCCGCAGCTCGCTGAAAAGCATGGTTTGATAAAAGAAGTATAAAATATGATTGAAGAAGATCGCCTGATCTCGGGCAGTGAAAAAATCGATGACAGCTTTATTGATCGGGCAATACGGCCTAAATTACTAGCTGATTATGAAGGTCAGCCGCAGGTGAATACGCAGATGGAGATCTTTATTGAAGCCGCCCGTCAGCGTCAAGAAGCCTTAGATCACCTGCTTATTTTCGGGCCGCCGGGCTTGGGTAAAACCACTTTGTCACATATTGTTGCTAATGAGCTGGATGTGAATATCAAAACCACTTCCGGGCCGATTTTGGAAAAAGCGGGTGATTTGGCGGCATTATTGACCAATTTAGAAGAAAACGATGTGCTGTTTATTGATGAGATCCATCGCTTAAGTCCCTTAGTGGAAGAAATTTTATATCCGGCCATGGAAGACTACCAGCTGGATATTATGATTGGCGAAGGACCTGCAGCCCGCTCGATTAAACTGGATCTGCCGCCCTTTACCTTAATTGGCGCCACCACCCGTGCTGGCTCACTGACTTCGCCGCTGCGCGATCGTTTCGGCATAGTACAGCGTCTTGAGTATTACGATCTGCCCTCACTGACGCGTATCGTTCTGCGCAGTGCCAAGCACCTGGCATTAAATATGGATAAATCCGGCGCCATTGAAGTGGCTAAACGCTCGCGTGGTACACCGCGTATTGCCAACCGCTTATTACGCCGCGTGCGTGATTATGCACAAGTAAAAAAAGCGCCGCTGATGGATGAGTTGATTGCCCAGCAGGCACTGGATATGCTGGAAGTGGATAATCAAGGCTTTGATTATATGGATAGAAAGCTGCTGATGGCCATTTTAGATACTTTTCAGGGCGGGCCGGTCGGATTGGATAATTTGGCCGCGGCTATTGGTGAAGAAAAAGAGACCATTGAAGATGTGTTAGAGCCCTACCTGATTCAGCAGGGGTTTTTACAGCGCACACCGCGCGGGCGCATCGCGACAAACAGAACCTACCTGCACTTTGGCTTTACTAAAGCAGAATGATAGCAAGCAGGCCCAAGGTGCTGATTTCTGCATCTTGAGCCGGCTTGCCATATCATGATGCATTTTTACGCAGTTTTCTGCCGATAAGCCTCATCTTGTGCCCCTTTATAGGGTGTTTTTAGTAGCAACTCAAGTTGCACACTCGCCAATCATGCGCGTGTAAAAGGGCGGTCATAAATCAATACCATCATAGCCATTTTCTGCCTTTAAATGGAGTGCGGAGTCTAAGTGCATTGCAAGTTTTGTCGTCTTGTTTTTTATCCGGAAAGGGGATGTAAAACTTGATTCAAATCCACTTTGTCAGTATAAGTAACCACTTATTAATTGCAGGTTGTCAATGTTAAATTTTTGTTAACAATTCACAGGTTTAAATGTCTTTTTGGATGAGTTTTAACAAAAATTTAACATCTGGTTTTTTGGAACTGCTTAAGCTTAAAAAAATAGTTGCTGTAACCGGGGAGCTTTGCGCTCCCGTTATTTTTACTGCAGATCGTCTTTTTGAGAAGTAAGCTCTTTAGAATCAACTCATATTATTCAAGGTAAGCATTAATAATCAAAATTTAAAAATATAACACATTAATTTTAGGAGAAAATAATGGATGATCTAGTTGATCTGTCGCGATTTCAGTTTGCGATGACTGCTATGTACCACTTTCTATTTGTACCTTTGACGCTAGGTTTATCCTGGATCTTGGCGATCATGGAATCACTGTATGTGATGACAGATAAGCAAGTGTATAAGGATATGACCAAATTCTGGGGTAAACTGTTTGCGATTAACTTTGCTCTCGGTGTCACTACGGGTCTGACCATGGAGTTTCAGTTCGGTACAAACTGGGCTTATTACTCGCACTATGTGGGCGATGTTTTCGGTGCGCCGCTGGCGATTGAAGGCATGATGGCCTTCTTTTTAGAGTCGACCTTTGTCGGACTGTTTTTCTTTGGTTGGGACAGACTCAGTAAACGTCAGCATCTAGCTGCTACCTGGTTAGTTGCACTTGGTTCAAACCTGTCGGCACTGTGGATTCTAGTCGCTAACGGCTGGATGCAAAATCCGGTAGGTGCTGAGTTTAACTACGAAACGATGCGTATGGAGATGACTAGCTTTACCGAGTTAGTCTTTAATCCGGTTGCGCAGGTTAAGTTTGTCCATACTGTGGCATCGGGTTATGTTGCCGGCGCTATGTTTGTGTTAGCAATCAGCTCCTATTACCTTCTAAAAGGGCGTGATATTGCATTTGCGAAACGCTCCTTTGCCATTGCGGCGGCTTTTGGTACTGCAGGTATTTTGTCGACTATTGTTTTAGGCGATGAAAGTGGTTATGAGCTAGGGGATGTGCAGAAAACAAAACTGGCGGCCATTGAGTCGGAGTGGGAAACACATCCGGCACCGGCTTCCTTTAATTTGATTGGTATTCCTAATCAAGAAGAGCAGCGTACTGACTATGCCGTTAAAATTCCCTTTGCTTTAGGTATTATTGCTACCCGCTCAATTGATGAGGAAGTAATCGGCCTGAAAGATCTGATGGCCCAGCATGAGGTGCGCATCCGTAATGGTATGATTGCCTATGGCTTATTAGAAAAGCTGCGCGCGGGTGAAAAAAGCGAAGAAAATATAGCTGCCTTTGCTGCCGTTAAAGAGGATCTCGGCTATGGCTTATTACTGAAAAGATATGCGCCGAATGTAGTCGACGCCAGTGAAGAGCAGATTCAGATGGCGGTTGACGACAGTATTCCGCAAGTTGCCCCTATGTTCTGGTCATTTAGAATTATGGTCGGTTGTGGCGTGGTGATGCTCTTTATCTTCCTGTTTGCATTTTATGAGTCTGCGCGGCAACGCATTGGCAAGAATAAATTGCTTCTGAAAGTCGCTCTTTATGGTCTGCCATTACCCTGGATTGCCATTGAAGCGGGCTGGTTTATTGCTGAATATGGCCGTCAGCCTTGGGCTATAGGTGAAATATTGCCGACCTATATGGGCGTATCATCACTTTCTCAGGAACAAGTATGGTTTAGTATTATTTCAATCGCCATTTTTTATACCGTGTTACTGGTGATTGAAGTGTTCCTTATGTTCCGTTTTGCCCGCTTAGGGCCAAGTAGTTTAAAAACGGGTAACTACCATTTTGAGCAATTGGAAAATCAACAGGGATAGGAGTTTATTATGTTTGATTACGAAACATTAAAAATGTTGTGGTGGTTATTAATCGGTATTTTACTGATTGGTTTTGTTATCACTGATGGTTTTGATATGGGCGTGGGCGCCTTGTTGCCTGTTATTGGTAAAAGCGATGATGAGCGACGTATGATGATCAACAGTATTGCACCGCACTGGGAAGGCAATCAGGTTTGGTTAGTCACTGGTGCCGGGGCAATTTTTGCAGCCTGGCCTGCCGTGTATGCGACCGCTTTTTCAGGTTTTTATCTGGCCATGATGCTGACCCTGTTTGCTCTGTTTCTGCGTCCGGTCGGCTTTGATTACCGTGGTAAGCTAGCGGATCAGCGCTGGCGAAATGGTTGGGACTGGGGGCTCTTTATTGGTAGTGTTGTGCCGCCGGTTATCTTTGGTGTGGCTTTTGGTAATTTATTACAGGGTGTGCCTTTTACCCTTGATGATCTGTTACGTGCACAATACCAGGGTGGATTTTTGGCGCTATTAAACCCCTTTGCTCTGCTGGTTGGCATATTTAGCTTAACCCTGTTTATTCTTCAGGGTGCAAGCTGGCTGCAGATGAAAACAGAAGGCGAACTCTATGAGCGTGCGCGTTTGGTTTCCCTGATTTTAGCCCCGCTGGCAATTATTTTATTTGCTGTCGCAGGTGCCTGGGTGGCTTACGGTCTTGACGGTTATGTGATCACGGCCATTGGTGACCTTAATGGTCCTTCCAACCCACTGTTAAAAACAGTAGAGCTACAACCAGGTGCATGGCTTAATAATTATGAGAAGTACCCATTGACTATGCTTGCGCCAGCAGCGGGGCTGCTATTTCCATTGTTGCTGTGGATCTGCAGTAAATTGGATCGCGGTGGTCTGGCTTTCTTCTGCAGCAGTATGATGCAGATGGCGGTGCTACTCACTTTTGCCTTCAGTACCTTCCCGTTTATTATGCCGTCAAGCATTGATGCCAATGTCAGTTTTACGGTTTGGGACGCGGTTTCCAGTGAAAAGACACTTAATATCATGACTATTGCAGCCGCTATTTTCTTGCCGATTATTCTGCTTTATACCACATGGTGTTACTTGAAAATGTTCGGTCGTGTCGGTAAAGAGTTTATGGCTAAGTATAGACACTCGGCTTATTAATAAATAATTTTAGGAGAAGACTATGTGGTATTTTGCATGGATTTTAGGTGTATTGTTAGCATGTTCATTAGGCATTATTAATGCGTTGTGGCTAGAGCATGTTGAGTTCGATGAGCAGAGCGATAACGAGCAGCGTGAAGATTAACTACAGATGCTTTTAGCAGTCATGGTACTCATGCTAAAAGCACCGTAGTAAAGATAAAAAAGGGCTATCGCAGCCCTTTTTTTGTTTGCCCGGCAAAGCTGCCAGCAGCCGCAAAAAACACAAGCAAGACTGCATTCGACAAAAAAGAAATTTTATAGTAGCTTAGGTTCTCAACTTTTAGCGATGGAAATATAGCGTGTTAATTTCAACTTTACCCGTACGAATATATTATGAAGATACTGATGCCGGTGGTGTCGTCTATTATGCAAATTATTTAAAATTCTTTGAGCGTGGCCGCACAGAGTTTTTACGGGAATTTAATATCGAGCAGGATGTTTTATTGGCAAAGCATATTGCCTTTGTGGTTAAGAAAATGGATGTCGATTATGTTAAGTCGGCGCGCTTTAACCAACTGGTGACGGTTAAAACAGAAGTTATCGCTTGCCGAAAAGCAAGTTTACGCTTCAAACAGGAAGTTTTACACGAAAGTGGGGAACTTCTTTGCCAGGCAACAACACTAATTGCTTGTATTAACTTACAGGAAATGAAACCCATGGCTATTCCGGGTGAAATAATCGAGGTGATCTCCAGTGCATGCTGAAATATCTTTTATAGGTCTGTTTCTACAGGCAAGTTTGCTGGTCAAATTTGTAATGCTGTTATTATTGGCCATGTCCATTTACTCCTGGACGCTTATTTTTTCCCGTTCAAAACTGCTGCGCAGCGCCAAGCGAGCGTTAACCCATTTTGAAGAGCGCTTTGCTTCCGGGCATGATTTAAGCCGTTTATATAAAGAAACGGCTGCGCGTAGCGAACGTATTGTTGGCGGTGAAAAAATATTTTATAGCGGCTTTAAAGAATATTTTCGTCTGCACCGTATGCCGGGACGTAATGTTGACAGTGTTACTGAAGGCGCGCATCGCAGCATGCGTGTCACTTTATCCCGCGAGATTGATGACCTGGAAACCGGGCTGCCGGTTTTGGCGACTATTGGTTCAATTAGTCCCTATATCGGCCTGTTTGGTACCGTTTGGGGGATTATGAATTCATTTATTGCATTAGGCGAGGTGCAGCAGGCGACATTGGCTATGGTCGCACCTGGTATCGCAGAAGCCTTGATTGCCACCGCGATGGGCTTATTTGCGGCTATTCCGGCTGTGATGGCATACAACCGTTTTTCAACACAAGTCGGAAAATTAGAAACCGCTTATATTAACCTCATGGAAGAGTTCACAGCTATTTTGCATCGTCAATCTATGAATGAAAGTGAGTAGGAATTATGCAATATTCATATCGTAGTCCGAAAAGGCGCCGCGTTGTTGCAGAAATCAACGTGGTACCTTATATCGATGTCATGCTGGTCTTGCTGATCATCTTTATGGTGACCGCCCCCTTGGTTACCCAGGGGGTAAAAGTCGACCTGCCGCAGGCGGCTGCGCAGGCGCTGCCCGATGACAGTCAGCCGCCTTTGGTTGCATCTATCGATAAGCAGGGGCAATATTTTCTTAATGTCGGTGCTAGTGTTGATAGGCCGCTTAATGAAAATGAAATGAAAGCCTTAGTGGTGGCACAATTGGCAGAAAATGAAAATGCGCAATTTGTTGTTAAGGGAGATGGGGATGTACCTTATAAAAGCGTGATTGATTTAATGGTTTTGTTGCAGGAAGCAGGGGTGCCGTCACTGGGATTGATGACTGAGCCTGAAGAATAATGAAAAAGCATTCCACATTAATCGCATTTAGCTGCGCACTGGCGCTGCATCTTGTTATTGGCGCTTTATTACTGGTCGGCGTCGATTTCTCTTTGCCTAAAGAAAAGCAGCAAGCGGCGATCATTAATGCTTCTGTGATTGATCAAAAAGTATTTGATGATCTAGCCGCGCGCAAGGAAGAGAAAAAACGGGCTGAGCAGCAAGAAAAAGAGCGCTTGCGTAAAGAGCAAGAGCGGATTAAACAGGAAAAAATAGCTCAGGCAAAAGCTGCTCAAGAAAAAGCGCAAAGAATAGCTGAAGAGAAGGCCGCTCAGGAAAAAGCGCAAAGAATAGCGCGTGAGAAAGCGGCTCAGGAAAAAGCAGAAAAACTCGCTCGTGAGAAAGCTGCTCAGGAAAAGGCGCAAAGAATAGCTCGTGAGAAAGCCGCTCAGGAAAAGGCGGAAAGACTTGCACGTGAGAAAGCGGCTCAGGAAAAGGCGGAAAGACTTGCACGTGAGAAAGCCGCTCAGGAAAAGGCGGAAAGACTTGCGCGTGAGAAAGCGGCTCAGGAAAAGGCGGAAAGACTTGCGCGTGAAAAGGCCGCTAAGGAAAAGGCAGAAAAACTTGCACGTGAGAAAGCGGCTAAGGAAAAAGCGGAAAGAATCGCCCGGGAAAAAGCCGCTCAGGAAAAAGAACGCCGCCGTCAAGCTGAGCTTGATAAGCTGATGGAAGCTGAATTTGCAGAGGAGTTTTCAAGTGCCCAAAGTGCCAAGCAGCTCTCTGAAATAGCACGCTATAAGACACTGATTCAAAATAAAATAAGCCGAAACTGGCAGATTGATCCTGATATGAGAGGTAAAAGTTGTACCCTGGCCATTCGTCTCGCGTCTGATGGGCTAGTATTAAGTGTTAAGCGCAGTCGTGGGGATGATAAGCTGTGTGCTTCGGCTAGACGAGCCGCCTTTAAAGCAAAAACTTTGCCTATTCCTAGCGATCCTGAAATTGCGCCACAATTTCGTGATTTTGATATTACCTTAGAGCCCGATTTATAAGGAAAAGTTCTCTATGTTACTACGTATACTATTATCGCTATCAATGGTTATTTTTTCAGCACAGGCTTCTGCGCGTTTGGAAATACTGATCACTGAAGGGGTAAACAGTGCCAGGCCGGTTGCGGTCATTCCTTTTAAGTGGTTAGGTGCCGGCCAGAAGCCTGCCAATCTTTCGGAAATTATTGCTGCTGATTTACAGCGCAGTGGACAATTTAGTCCTATTGCGCTGGATAAAATGCCTGATACACCGTCAAGCAGTCGTGCTATTGATTATGCTTTATGGCATAAAATGGGAGTTGAAGCGATAGTGATAGGCGAGATTGAGCCTGCTGCAGAGCCTGATGCATTCACTATTACCTATGAATTACTGGATGTGGTTACCGGTAATATGGGAATGAGTAAATACAGCCCGATCTTGGGTAAAAGTCGCTTTACGGCGAAAAAGCCTCAACTGCGCAAATATGCGCACCATATCAGTGATTTTGTCTATGAGAAATTAACCGGTGAAAGGGGCGCTTTTTTAACCCGCCTTGCCTATGTGGCTGTGGATCGCAGCAGTACACATCCTTACCAGTTGCGCATTTCTGATTATGACGGATACGGTGAAAAATCAATACTGAGATCCAAACAGCCCATTATGTCACCCTCCTGGTCGCCGGACGGGCGGAAACTTGCTTATGTGAGCTTTGAAAAGCAGCGCTCGCAAATATATACGCAGGACTTATATACGCAACAGCGGGAGTTAATCACTTCCTTTCCGAAAATTAACGGCGCACCCAGCTGGTCACCGGACGGAAAACAGTTAGCCTTAGTACTGTCAAAAGATGGACAGCCTGAGATTTATCTATTGAACCTTGAGAGTAAGGCATTACGCAGAGTGACTAATAACCGTGCTATTGATACCGAACCAAGTTGGACGCCAGACGGGAAAAGTCTGATCTTTTCATCGGAGCGAGGCGGTCGTCCGCAGATTTATCAGGTGGAGCTCACATCGGGTAAAACAAAACGTTTAACATGGGAAGGAGAAATGAATTTAGGTGGCACAATAACCCCAGATGGTGATAGTCTTGTGTTAGTGAGTCGCCATAACGGAAATTACAAAATTTCAGTGCAAGATCTTGATTCTGATGAATTAAGAACATTAACGAGAACTCAGCTAGACGAATCACCAAGTGTTGCGCCTAACGGTAGTATGATTATTTACAGTACTATTTTTCAGGGTAAACAGGGCTTGGCGTTAGTTTCTATGGATGGTCGTTTTAAAGCGAATATTCCTGCGAAAAATGGTGAGGTTAAATCACCGGCATGGTCTCCATTTTTAAATTAACTTAATTAACAAGAAAAATAAGGAAATAAAATGAATTTAACGATGACTTCAAAAAGCTTATTGATTGCACTACCTATGTTGGCGTTAGGCGCATGTAGCTCAACAGCAGATATGGATGCGGCATCCGCTGAATCAGCTACGCAACAAGCCGTTGAGACAGCCGTTGATAGTGGGATTCAAACTGATACCATTGAAGCTGTGGAATTAAGTGCAGAAGAGTTAATGGTGCAAGAATATAGTGAAGCTATTTTAGAAACGACTATTCTTTTTGACTTCGATAACTCAATGATCAAACCTGAGTTTACGCCTATTTTAGATGCCCATGCCCGTTTCTTGGTTGCTAACCCGGAAAAATCGCTTACTGTTGAAGGTCATGCCGATGAAAAGGGCACACCTGAATATAATATCGCATTAGGTGAGCGTCGTGCCGTTGCTGTTGCAACTTACCTGGAAAGCATGGGTGTGGCAGCAAGCCAGATTAGTGTTGTTAGTTATGGTGAAGAGAAGCCGGTTAACTTTGGACATAATGAAGAGGCTTGGGCTGACAACCGTCGTGCTGAATTAGCCTACTAATGACTCGTTATGAAAAAGATTAATTATAATGTGGTCATTTTGATGACCACCTTTTTATCTGCCTCTGTTTTTGCTGCCGCCCCGGTTAATGATGTCACTGCAAGTAAAAGCAATACCCAGATTGAAGGACAGTTACAGGAACTTAGCCGGTTATTAGCAACGCGTAATAAAATGCAGGTGCGTCTGCAACAGCAACTCGATCAACTGGCCCTGGAGATGAACCAGATTAAAGGTAATATTGAACTGTTTAACTATAAGCTTGAACAGGTTGAAGATCGCCAGCGCAATTTATATCAATTGATTGAAGCGCAAAATAAAGCTGCCGTAGCGCCGGTTGCTGATAACACTCCGCCAGCTGAAGGTGATGATGCAGGGAAAATAGCTTATCAGAAGGCGCTCAATCTTGTTCTGGTTAACAAAGAATACGAGCAGGCTATTAGTGCCTTTAAAGAGTTTGTTAGCGCTTATCCTCAGTCCCGCTATGTTGCTAATTCGTATTACTGGCTGGGACAGTTATTACACAAAGAGAAGAAGCTTGATGAAGCAAGAGCCGCTTTTCTGACGGTGACTGAGCAGTTTCCAGATTCCGGTAAACGCCCGGATGCCCTGTATAAAATAGGCTTTATTGATGAGTATTTAAATAAAAAAGACTCTGCGAAAACCTTCTATAATAAAGTGTTAACTGAGTATCCGGATTCTTCTGCAGCAGGTTTGGCTGAAAAACGTCTGCAAGGTTCGTTAAATAAAGAACAATAATTTTTAAGCGCTTTTGCAGCTGCTTTCGATTGTTTTTTCAGCAAACAGGGAAAAAATATTATTTTTTGTTTGCGCTATTAAATTTTTTGTATATTATACGCCGCAGTTGAGATGTGACGTGTGACTAAGTTCATGCTGGATTACGCTCAATAGTAAGACTTAAAAACAAAACGGGCCGTTAGCTCAGTTGGTAGAGCAGTGGACTTTTAATCCATTTGTCGAAGGTTCAAATCCTTCACGGCCCACCAGTTTTGTTTTTTGTAGAGTAAGGCCGAAAATGTTCGGCAGCTAGCTCATTGATAGAGCTATTGATGTACTTTTACTTTAAAAGTAAATCATGAATCAAAACCATATGCTATATAGCAATATATGGCTGTCAGCTCATTTGGTAGAGCTATTGATGTACTTTTAATTTAAAATTCATTATGAATCAAAGCCATATGCTATATAGCAATATATGGCTGTCAGATCAGTTGATAGAGCTATTGATGTAGTTTTACTTTAAAAGTAAATTATAAAACAAAATCATAAGCATACTATATAGAAATATATGGGCCGTTAGCTCAGTTGGTAGAGCAGTGGACTTTTAATCCATTTGTCGA
>JBFGZH010000025.1:0-17459 GCA_041586895.1 Psychromonas sp.
ACCTAAGGCACGTCCTTTACCCGGACCACCACTCCAACCAAGGAAAAATCCGACCAGCTGCCACATGGCATCCAGTCCTAAACAGCCAGGCATAACCGGGTCACCTGGGAAGTGGCACTGGAAGAACCATAATGCTTTATCAATATCTAATTCAGCAATTAATTCACCTTTACCATGTTCACCACCATCCGCTGTGATGCTGATGATACGATCCAACATAAGCATATTATCAACTGGAAGCTGACAGTTACCTTCGCCAAATAGTTCACCTTGACCACATTTCACTAATTCTTCTTTTGTATAAGAGTTTTTTCCCAACTCTTTTTGGGATACGGTTTTAGTCATAATCACTTTTCTTGTTTAGATAGAAACTGTTTCGATATTGTAAACGAACTGCTTGAAATAGCATAAATTTATACGCGGCCATACTTTATATGACAGGCCGGCAACAATCAACTTTAATCAAAAACTTGTTACCTAAAGAGCAGCATCAGTCGATGTAGTAAACTGATATGGTGGCTGTCAACCTCCTCCTTATGCAGCTCTTCAATTCTTTGATTAATTAACTGAATAACCCCCTTAAAGCTGAGCTTCATCGCCAGCGGAAAGGCTTCCTGGCAATGATTAAGCGCATATATATTTATTTTTTTGGCAGCAATAAGTTGTAGCGTGTCATTGTCTAAAGTCAGGTTAATCTGGTTGGCCTGAGGGATAAGCACAGTGACGGGCTCAGTTAACAAGCCAAGATTAAATAAACGGGTTACTGCGCCTATCTTCTGGTTAATGCCGCCGATGGCCAGCACATTGCCATGCTGATCTAATGCCCCGGTGACAAATAAATTTTGTGCAACAGGACGCTGTGCATAGCAGGAGATGACCGCTAACAGTATTGCTAATGCTGCACTGTCACCATCGCTTTCCTGATAAGATTGTTCAAACACCACATTGCAGGATAAAGGAAAATTGGCGGTATGAGTGAAGACATGGTGTAGATAGCCCTGTACGATCAAGGTGCTCTTTGCATGAATATTACCCGCCAATTCGACCTTGCGCTCGACATCAATAATTTCGCCGTCACCTATCATATCACTGGCCGAAATTCTGAATATCTCACCAAACTCTGTCGGATAGCCCATTAACTCCACCACAGACATTCCGTTAATCTGCCCGATTTCCTCGCCTTGTAACTGAATTCTCAGCTGTTTTTCAAGAAGCGCCTGTTCGCTGAAGTTTTGTGCCAAAGACTGTGCCTGCGCTTGTATATCCAGCGCCTTTTGTAAGTGGACCGCTGATATTTCCGTCTGCCCGTTAATAAATAAAGCCGCATAACGGAGCAGGTGTTCAATTTTTTCCGGAGAAAAAAGAATTTTTTTCTGATGTTCACATTTAGTGGCGAGGTGATGAAAAAGCAGCGCCAGCGCATCACGGGAGACCTTGGCTAAGCCGCGCTGCTCGACTAATTGATGGCAGTATCGCTGCAGCGCCTGAATATTTTCATCTGTTGCTTTTACCTCACTGGCTAGCTCTGTAAATAAAGAGCCCACTTGATTATATTCCGGATCAATTTGTGCCAGCTCATCAAGCTGGTAGCGGTTGGCCACCAGGATCACTTTGGTGTTTAAGGGCTTGGCAGGCTCAAGGGGATATTGTCCTTTGAGCTTGTCACCGTTGACCGCGGAAGTGGCAGGTACCTTGTGAGTAATCAAAAAGGCTTTGAGCAGAAACCATAACTGCGGATTTACAAGCAGCGGGCTGATATGCAGGATCAGACAGCCATTATCAAAGTGATAAATTTCACCTTGCTGGAAATCAATATTATGCTCTGTGTATAAATTTAAACGGCCAAATAGCTTTTGCTGATCATAATCGAGCAGGGCAAGTTGCCGGTAATTATCATCGGCGGCGGCTGCGATCACTTCAGTGGCAGCTTGCCAGTGGCGAGCATTACAAATCAGTAAAGGTTGCGGTAGCTGGATAAAGTGTTTAATAAGCTGAGAAACAATAGGATAAATAGAGAGCCAGCTCTGTTTACCGACTGTCGCTGACAATTGCGGCAAAAAATTAGGCGTACATTGGCTTGCCGTTAAAGGCGTTAACTGGGATTGCGCATAAGGAACTGCATCTACGGGCTGTTGAACAACTGTTTTATTTGTCGGCAAAGTGAGAACTCTAAAATAATCAATTATATAGTAGTTAAGAAGCTAAGTCGATATGACATTGGCACCCTCCGACCTCGCTTTGCGCGACTAAGCAGCAACCTGCCGCAGGCACTGCTTATTGAGGTAAACGTAAAGTAAACAGATTGCCGCTGCTTTCGGTTTTATTTTCCAGGACAATGCTTCCTTGTCGCTGTTGATTGCCATGAGCGGCGGCAATTTTATTGGCCAGCAATACCGTTAAGCCGCTGCGTCCGTGGCTGGCATCAAATTGTAAATCTGTATGCTCGCTGATGGCCCGCATATGCTGCGGATAGCCTGGGCCATCATCTTCAATTTGTATATTGAGGTATTGTTGATCATTGAATGCGCATAATCTGACGCTTTTATCGCTATAACGCAGGGCATGAATGAAAACTTCGGCTATTAAGTCGGCCACTAATTTGCGATCGAAATAAGCGCTGAGCTGTGTATCGACCTCTAGGCTCACATTGATATGATGACTGTTTAAATAGATGCGGCTTCTATCGATAACCTCAGCAAGCAGCTCGGCCAGTGAATGCTGTTCACTGACAATGGTTAAAGCTGCTTGCTGTTCATTATTTAAAAGCAGCAGCTGCATTAAACTGCCTTTTATACGTGCGCTCTGGTAATGCAGATCAGCGACGGCCTGGTGTTGTTTGGGGGTTAAATTATCGGCAAGGTCGAGCTGCTCAATGGACTGTAAAAGCAGCGCAACTGAGGTGTTCATATCATCAATACTGCTGTGTAAAATGCTGCTTAAATCAAGTTTACTCTGTTCACTCATAATCACCTCGAAAGAATAGGCCTTAGCGTCTCTTGAGGTATAAATATACTGCTTAAATATCAAATAGGTAAAGCAGTCCTTTTTGTTTATTAGAACTCTGCTAGAATATCTAGCCTCTTTATTGTGGATAAACCTTGATTTTTTATGAAATTACAACAACTACGTTATATCGTCGAAATATTAAATAATAATTTGAATGTATCGGCAACCGCTGAAAACTTATTTACTTCACAGCCGGGGATCAGTAAACAAGTGCGTATGCTTGAAGATGAGCTAGGCATTCAGATTTTTAACCGCAGTGGCAAACATTTAACTGAAGTGACCCCGGCCGGTAAAGAGGTTATTCGTTTTGCAAATGAAATTTTAGGTAAAGTTGAAAGTATAAAAGCCATCGCCACGCAATATACTTTGCCGGATCAGGGCTCTTTAAGTATTGCCACAACGCATACGCAGGCGCGCTATGTACTGCCGGAGGTGATACAGGGCTTTAAAAAGCGCTATCCTAAAGTTTCGCTGCATATGCATCAGGGCTCGCCGGCACAAATTAGCGAGTCCGTGGTGAAAGGTAATACGGATTTTGCCATTGCCACTGAAGCGCTGCATCTCTATCAGGATCTTATTATGCTGCCTTGCTATCACTGGAACCGCAGCGTGATCGTCCCCAAAGATCACCCTCTGGCCAAGCTCGACAAGATCACTATCGAGGATATTGCCAGACATCCAATCGTTACCTATGTGTTCGGCTTTACCGGCCGCTCAGAGCTAGATGAAGCATTTAATGCCGCTGGTTTTGCGCCAAACGTGGTGTTTACGGCAACGGATGCGGACGTTATTAAAACTTATGTGCGTCTGGGAATGGGGGTCGGTGTGATAGCGACTATGGCTGTCAATAAGGATGACAGTGACTTTTGTGTTATCGATGCCAGCCATATTTTCAAATCCAGCACAACCAGTATCGGCTTTCGCAAAGGCACCTTTTTACGCGGTTATATGTATGATTTCATGGTACGTTTTGCACCGCATCTAACCCGCCCGCTGGTTGAAAAAGCGATTCAGTTAAAATACAGTGCAGAGGTCGACAAACTGTTTGCTGACATTGAACTACCTGTGCGTTAGCGCTAAATTTTTTAGTGCTTATTTAAGCTGCTCAGGCAGGGCAGGATTTTGCTGAGTTTATCAAAGCATTCCTGATATTCCTGATCGACATTGGAGTCAGCAACCAGGCCTCCGCCTGCCCAGCAATAGATTTGTTGCTGATGGCAAACTAATGTTCTGATGCTGATATTCATATCCATCTCACCATTGCCGTTAATATAGCCGATACTGCCGCAATAGATTTGCCGGTTGTTTGGCTCTAACTCTGCAATAATCTCCATGGCGCGAATTTTAGGCGCACCGGTAATAGAGCCGCCGGGAAAGCAGGCCCTGAGCAGATCTTCACAACTATGGCTTGGCGCTAATTTCCCTAACACTGTGCTGACCAAATGGTGGACTGCAGGAAAACTTTCTATATCAAATAACTTCGGCACGCTGACAGAGCCGGGCTGGCAAACACGGCCGATATCGTTGCGCATAAGATCGACGATCATTAAATTTTCTGCGCGATCTTTTTCTGAGCTGAGCAATGCCTGGCGGCTGGCCTGATCCTGCTCGGCATTTTGAAAACGCGGACAGGTGCCTTTAATAGGCTTAGTTTCGACCACGCCATTATGTAACTTTAAGAATCGCTCTGGTGATAGGGATAAAATGGCTTGTCCGGGTAAACGTAAAAATGCGGCAAAAGGAGGGCGGTTGGCTGCTAATAGCGCCTGATAAGCCTGATATTCATCGCCTTGATAGTCAGCTTGAAAGCGCTGCGTTAAATTAACCTGATAGCAGTCACCACTGAGGATATAATCTTGTACTTGATTAAATTTCTCGCAGTAGCTTTGTTTATCCATATTAGACGACCAGTCCGAGTTTAATTTAAAGCGGCGGGTCAGCGATTGCGCTGCGCCCTGCTCACTTAGCCACTGCAGGCGCTCTGCCCATAAAGTCTGTATATTCTGTTGACTGTTTTTGCTTTTATGGACTAACAGATGGAATTGCCCGTTTTGATTATCATGGAGTAATGCCCAATCATAAAAACCGAACGCCATCTCCGGCAGGTCGAGTCCCTGCGGTGTTTGCGCATTACTAATTTGTTCAACCTGATAACCAAGTTCATAGGCCATATAGCCCAGTGCACCGCCGGTAAAGGGAAAATCATCATTCGTCTTGAGGTCATCAAATAGTTTTCTGCGCAGGGTTTCCAGAAGCGCAAAGGGATCACCACTGTGTTGCGAACAGCTGTGGTTCTCCATCAGGGTGGTTGTGCCATTATGGGTTTGCAGCGAGGCTATCGGCTGGGCACTGTAAATGGACCAGCGGCTATCAATATGCTCGCGGTCGGCTGACTCTAACAGCACCCCCCAGTCGTATGTGGCAATTTGATTTTTTATATTAGCAAACTCAGTTTGCGTGAGCGAGATAGCTTTGATTAGTATATTTGTGGTGCAATTAGTCATAATTTCCGGGTTTTAGCAGCAGTTCTACAACAAATAAGTTGGTGAATATGAAGATGCAGATTAACATTCTCTTTATACTCAAGCTACTTATAATCATTTTAATCATTCGCTAACTGATTTTCATTTACCATTCGGAGTTTTTTCATGATCATTAAACAACAAGATTTTGTGAATAGTGTTGCCAATGCCTTGCAGTTTATCTCTTATTATCATCCGCTGGACTTTATTGAAGCGATGGATAAAGCCTATCAGATAGAAAAAAATCCGGCTGCAAAAGATGCGATAGCGCAAATTTTAGTTAATTCACGCATGTCGGCCGAAGGCAAGCGTCCAATTTGTCAGGACACAGGGATTGTCACTGTATTTGTGAAAATAGGTATGAATGCGCGCTTTGCAGCGGATTTAACCGTACAGGAAATGGTCGATGCCGGCGTGCGCCAGGCCTATACCGATCCGGATAACCCGCTGCGCGCTTCTATTGTTGCCGATCCGGCCGGCGCGCGTAAAAATACTCAGGATAATACTCCGGCAGTTGTTCATATTGAGATGGTTAAAGGTGATAAAGTCGAAGTTTTGCTGGCAGCAAAAGGAGGCGGCTCGGAAAATAAAGCCAAAATGGTAATGCTCAATCCCTCTGATTCTATTGCCGATTGGGTAGAGAAAACGCTGCCGAGTATGGGCGCTGGATGGTGTCCGCCGGGCATGTTAGGCATCGGCATAGGTGGTACAGTGGAAAAGGCGGCGGTGATGGCAAAAGAGTCATTAATGGAGCCCATTGATATTGCCGAGCTGATGGAGCGGGCAAAAAATCCAGCGGCAACGCTCAGTGCAGATGAGCAGCTGCGTTTAGAGATCATGCAGCGTGTTAATGCCCTGGGAATAGGTGCGCAGGGCTTAGGTGGCCTGACCACTGTTTTAGATGTAAAGATTAAAAGCTGTCCGACACACGCCGCTTCTAAGCCTGTAGTCATGATCCCTAACTGTGCCGCAACCAGACATACCCATTTTGTACTCGATGGAAGCGGGGAGGCGGTTCTGCATCCGCCGAAATTACAAGACTGGCCGCAAATCACCCGCCAAGCGAGCGAAAATGTCCACCGTGTGAATGTCAATGAGCTCCAAAAAAGCGATATTGCCCGTTGGCGCAGCGGTGATACTCTACTGCTTTCCGGTAAAATCCTGACCGGCCGCGATGCGGCCCATAAACGCATCCATGAATTGCTCACCTCGGGTAAAGGTTTGCCTGAGGGGGTCGATTTTAAAGGTAAATTCATCTATTACGTCGGCCCGGTTGATGCGGTGCGTGATGAAGTGGTCGGGCCTGCCGGTCCGACAACGGCCACACGGATGGATAAATTTACTGACTTTATGCTTGAGCAGACAGGTTTGTTCGGCATGATAGGTAAATCTGAGCGTGGTCAGGAAACGGTCGATTCAATAGCTAAACATAAGTCGGTTTATTTAATGGCAGTAGGGGGAGCCGCTTACCTGGTCGCCAAGGCAATAAAAAAAGCGCGGGTTGTCGCTTTTGCCGACCTCGGCATGGAAGCAATTTATGAGTTTGAGGTCGAAGATATGCCGGTCACTGTCGCTGTTGATAGCGATGGAAATAATATCCATGTTCAGGGTCCGGCTATCTGGAAAGGCAAAATTGCTGAACTGGACAAGAAATTGTCTTAATAAACGTATTTTTTATTGATTGAGAAACAAGTAATGGTATAACACTATCTGAAATAACAAAGTGTTACTTAATAGTAATCGTAAAAGGATAATTATGTTTGAACAAGTGAGTATGGCGCCTGCTGATCCTATTTTAGGATTAACTGATGCATTTAAAAAAGATCAACGTGCTGAAAAAATTAACCTCGGCGTTGGTATTTATAAAAATGAAAGTGGTTTAACACCTATTTTAGCTTCTGTAAAAGAAGCCGAAAAACGCTTGCTTGCACAAGAGACCACAAAAAGTTATTTAACTATTGAAGGAATCGCTGAGTACGCCAGTGCAGTACAAACTCTTTTATTTGGTAAAGACGCAGAGATTATTAAATCCAAGCGTGCACGTACGGCACAGGCACCTGGCGGTACCGGCGCATTACGTACTGCTGCTGATTTTGCCGTTAATAAACTGGGCATAAAAAAAATATGGGTAAGTAATCCGACCTGGGCAAATCACGGCAACGTGTTTAAAACAGCCGGATTAGAAGTGGCCAGTTATGATTACTATAACGCAGAAAGTAAAGATTTAGATTTCGATGCCATGCTCAAATCTCTGCAGGCGGTGGAAGCCGGCGAGCTGGTCTTATTCCACGGTTGTTGTCACAACCCGACAGGCATAGATCCGACGCGCGAGCAGTGGCAAGTGTTGGCGGAACTGATCGCAGAATTGGGGGCCATTCCGTTTTTCGACTTTGCTTACCAGGGGTTTGCCCGGGGTATTGAAGAAGACGCGCAAGGTCTACGCATCTTTGCCGAATATAACAAAGAGTTATTAGTGGCTAATTCATTTTCTAAAAACTTCGGCTTATATAATGAACGAGTTGGCGGAATCACCCTGGTGGCTGAAGATAGTGAGATTGCCGAATCCGCCTTTAGCCAGATTAAAACGGTTATTCGCGCAAACTATTCAAACCCGCCGGCACACGGCGCAGCGGTAGTCACTACCATTTTAAATGATGCGCAGCTTTACCAGCAGTGGCAACAGGAAGTCGCCGATATGCGCGAGCGTATTCAGGAGATGCGTGACCTGTTTGTGGCGACCTTGAAAGAAAAAGGCGTTGCCGGTGATTTCAGCTTTATCAGTCGCCAAAACGGCATGTTTTCTTTCTCCGGTTTATCTGCTGAGCAGGTGCAGCGCCTGAAAGAGGAGTTTGCCGTATATATTGTTGGCTCCGGACGTATCTCGGTAGCCGGAATGACTAAAGAGAATATGCAGCCGCTTTGTGATGCCTTAGCCAAAGTCATCTAAGCCAAATGCGATGCATGACTGCGCAAACAAGGTTGTCTATACAACCTTGTTTTCTATGCACAGCTATTTTTTCTTTAATAAAAGAGTTTTATGAATAATCGAATTGAACAAAGTTTATTTTTTTTAAATAATCTGCAAAAAATTCCGCTCTCTGCAGATTCTGTTAATTGCCTTTTTTCAGCAAAATCTTTTAAAGCAGAGCTGTTAACGCAGATTGCCAATGCTCAGCAGCGCATCTATTTAGCGGCTTTATACCTGGAAGCAGATGACGCCGGCGAAGAGATCCTGATGGCGCTTTATCAGGCTAAAAAAAACAGGCCAAGCCTGGATATTGTCGTCTGTGTTGATTTCCATCGTGCACAACGAGGATTAATCGGTGATAAGAATGCAACCTCAACCAATGCCGCATGGTATCAAAAGGTTGATAAAGCACAGGGCGGAGGGGTTAAAATAATAGGTCTGCCGGTCAAGCGTAAAGAGCTCTTTGGTGTGCAGCATCTGAAAGGTTTTATTTTTGATGACCGAGTGCTTTATAGTGGCGCCAGCCTCAATAATATCTACCTGCATCACCAGGAAAGATACCGTTACGATCGTTACTGGTTGATCGATAATCAGCCACTCGCCGATGCCATGGCCAGTTTCCTGCAACATCAAATTATCAGCAGCGACGCTGCGCTTCCCCTTAACGCTGAGTCCATTCCCAAAATATCATCGCTGAAAGCAGCACATAGGGAACTGGCCAAAAACTTAAAGCAGGCGAGCTATCAATATTCGGGAGAAAGCTTATCTGAGACCTTATCAGTCGCACCCTTATGTGGATTAGGAGCGAGAAAGAATAAGCTTAATAAATGTATTCGCAAGATGCTGCAAAGTACACAGGATAGCGTGGTCATTTTTACTCCCTATTTTAACCTGCCGGCCGCGTTAGCAAGAGATATCAGCTCATTGCTAAAACGAGGGGTGAAATTAACCCTGGTGGTGGGTGACAAAACGGCCAATGATTTTTATATTCCCGAAGACAAACCTTTTAAGACCATAGGTGGTCTGCCCTATCTTTATGAGAGTAATTTAAAGCGTTTTGCCAGAAAGTATCAGCATCTATTACACAGCGGACAATTAAACTTGCATCTTTGGAAAGACGGTTGTAATAGCTTTCACCTAAAAGGGCTATATGCAGATAAACGTTTTGTCATGTTAACCGGGCATAACTTAAATCCGCGTGCCTGGCGTCTGGATATTGAAAATGGCTTGTTAATTGATGACCCTGAACAAGCACTCAAAGCACTGCTGGATAAAGAGCTGGCCGAAATATTGACCCATACTGTGCAGATCACGGATCCCAAGCAGATCCAGGGGCTTGATGACTACCCCGAGCATGTCAAGAAACTGTTATTACGTCTGCGCCGAATAAAAGTCGATAAGCTAGTGAAAGGTATTATTTAACAATGTTTTTGCTAGGCTACCTTTTACTGGGCGCGGTTGCAGGCTTAATTGCGGGCATGTTTGGTTTAGGTGGCGGCATTATTATTGTACCTGCACTTATCTTTACCTTCAGTTATCTTGATTTTCCTGCGCAGGTATTAACCCATCTGGCGGTGGGGACATCGCTGGCTACCATTCTCTTTACCTCGTTAAGTGCGATACATGTACATCATAGAAAACTGGCCATTGACTGGTCGTTAGCGGCAAAGTTAAGCCTGGGCATGCTCTTGGGGGGCGCATTGGGCGCTTACTGTGCTGACTTTATGTCGGGTGAACTGCTGCAGAAAATATTTGCTTTTTATTGTCTCAGTGTTGCCGTACAGATGTGGTCTGCATATTCGCCACAGGCGCTTTTCACCTTACCTTCCCGATTCGGCTGTGCAGCATTAGGCGTCATGATAGGCAGTCTCTCAGGGTTATTTGGTATTGGCGGCGGCACATTGGTGGTACCGGTTTTAACCCTCTATCGCGTTAAAATCACCCAGGCGATTGCCACCTCGTCAGTCACAGGTTTCCCTATCGCCTTATCCGGAACAATAGGTTATATCTTTGCAGGCTGGAACAATGCACTCCTGCCGGAAAATAGTCTCGGTTATGTGTATTGGCCTGCTATGCTGGGTATTATTTTAAGCAGTACGTTTTTTGCTAAGCAGGGGGCACGGCTCACTCACCGCCTGGAAGCGCGCAAATTAAAAAAACTATTCGCGCTGCTGCTGATCTGTATCGCACTCAGGTTGTTTATTTAAGCACAGAAAGGATACTTTTTGCTCCCTTTGTTGCTTAATTAAACATTTGAAAATAAAACAGTAAATAGCAGTTGAATTCCTTATCGCGATACGTATAATTCCTTTCATCAAGTCGTTACACAGCGCTTGATAACAGTGACAATGGCAGGCTTCTTGGTTCCTCGCATTGATAGCTTATTAACCTGGTCAGGGCCGGAAGGCAGCAGCCACAGTAAGTGATTCAAGTGCCGAGGGTTTACTGGGGAGTCTGCCACCCAAACACCTCTTACACAAATCATTATTAGCTTGTTAAGGCCTAATTATGACCTCCTATAATTCTAATTTTGATACTTCATTACAAGCTAAGCATTTTTGCCCAAAGTACTGGGGAACATGGTGTCTGCTCGGATTGCTGTTTCTCTTTAGCTACTGTCCAATCAAAATACGCGACCGCTTTGCAGCCTGGGTTGCGGATAAAATTTACGATGCAAAATTTTTAAAAAAACGTAAGAAAATTGCCTTTACCAACCTCAGTTTATGCTTTCCCGAGTATTCACAAGCCGACAAAGAGCAGTTGATGCGCAAAAATATTCGTGCACTGGCGCAGATTTCCCTATCGCTGGGTGAGTTGGCATTTAGAAGCCGTGAGTTTTTAAGCCGTCGTGTCAATATAAGCGGTGAGCACTATATCAAAGAAGCAGAGGCACAAAATCAAGCGGTGATCTTTTTAGGCCCGCACTGTTACGGCCTGGATTATTTTGGCGTTGCCGGCATTAATAGCAGAGGTTACCCGCTCTCAAGCATGTTTAAAGATTATAACAATCCTATTTTTGACTGGTTTGTGACCAGTTATCGCACCCGTTTTACGCAGCTTAGCGGAAAGGGCGCCCTGTATCATCGCAGTGAAGGTTTAAAGCCGGTCATAAAAAGCTTACGTGATAAAACCCATTTTTATTATCTGCCGGATGAGGATCATGGTCGGGAGAAGAGCTTATTTACCAATTTTTATGCGACCCAAAAAGCCACTTTACCTATGATTGGCCGCTTAGCAAAATTAGGCAAGGCGGTGGTGATCCCGTGTTTCACTGTCTATAATGAAAAAACCGCTCAATATGACATCACTTTCGATAAGCCTCTAGAGAACTTTCCCACTGGCGATGAGTTACAGGATACGCAGTTAATGAACCGGGCAATTGAAAAAGTGGTCGATCAGGATCGCAGCCAATACATGTGGTCACTTAAGCTGCTAAAAACCCGCCCCGAAGAAGGGCTCAATATCTATAAATAATTTACTTTAGGCTCTAGTTTCTGGTTATTGCGCATTGATACACTGACCTGTCACATCGATGCTGTCATCACTTAATAAATACAGATAACTCGGCATGATCTCCTCAGCTGTCTTTAACTGTGAACTATCTTCCTCAGGGTATGCTTTGGCGCGCATTGCCGTGCGTGTTGCGCCCGGATTTAGCGCATTAAAGCGCAATTGAGTATGCTTATATTCATCGGATAGAGACTGCATCATACCTTCTGTGGCAAATTTTGAGACGCAGTAAGCGCCCCAATAAGCGCGTCCCTGATGGCCGACTGTCGAGGTGGTAAAGATGGTGCTGGCGTGTGGAGCAAGGGCTAAAAGCGGCAGTAATGCCTTGGTTAATAAGAACTGTGCAGTCACATTGGTCTGCATAACTTCATCCCAGCTTGCTTTTTCAATAGCTTGAAAAGGCCCCAGCGCACCTAATTGCCCTGCGTTATGCACCAGGCCATCAAGCTTGCCATAATTGCGTTTAATCGTCTCGGCCAGCTCCTGGTAATGTAACTCTGTCGCTTGATGAAGATCCAGGGGCACAATAGCGGCCTGCTGTTTAGCCAAAGCCTGAATTTGGTCATAGACGGACTCGAGCTTGGCTAATGTCCTACCGAGTAAAATAACCTCAGCGCCTAATTGCGCACACTGCAGTGCCAGTGTTTTACCTATACCCGAGCCGGCGCCGGTAATGAGCAGGGTTTTTCCCAATAAACAGTCTGTACTTGGCTGATAATGCTGCATAATATGTCTCATTTGTATACACACTCAAGAATATTAACGTTTTTTCAATAAAAACAACAATCTCTTTTGTGCCGGCGGGAACTTTTTGTCATTATATATGCGGATCTGTTTATCTTTTTACGGGAGTACTACTTTGGAATTTATATCTGAATATGGTTTGTTTTTAGCGAAAGCTATTACCATTGTTTTAGCAGTGGTGATCACTTTAATTGCCATTATGGCCTTAGCAAGCAAACAAAAAAATAAAAAGGGTGACCTCAATTTAATTGATTTATCTGCACAATTAAAAGAAACAAAAAAATCAATTGAAGAGCAGCTATTAAGCCCTCATCAATTAAAAGAGCGCCATAAAATCGACAAGAAAGAGCACAAAGAAAAAGATAAACAAGATAAAAAGGACGCTAAAACAGGCAAGATAAAAAATGGCCTGCCGCAACTTTATGTGGTTGATTTTAAGGGCAGCATAGATGCCAAAGAGGTTGCTTCATTAAGAGAAGAGGTGACTGCAATTTTAAGCGTGGCCAGCGCAGAGGATGAGGTCTTTGTGCGCCTTGAAAGCGGCGGCGGAATGGTCCATGGTTACGGCTTGGCAGCTTCGCAATTACAGCGTATAAAAGATCATAATATTCCCCTGACCATCTCTGTTGATAAGGTGGCAGCCAGCGGCGGTTATATGATGGCCTGCATTGCCGACAAGATAATTTCGGCTCCTTTTGCTATTCTGGGATCCATTGGTGTGATAGCACAAATTCCTAACTTCAACCGCTTACTAAAAAAACACGATATTGAATTTGAACAATTAACAGCAGGTGAGTACAAGCGTACCTTAACCATGTTTGGTGAGAATGATCAGGTCGGACGTGATAAGTTCAAGCAGGAACTAGAGGAAACCCATGAGCTTTTTAAACACTTTGTGACCGAGCACCGCAGCCAAATTGATATTGATAAAGTGGCAACCGGGGAGCATTGGTATGGCCTGCAGGCGATCGAGCGTAATCTGGTCGATGAAATTCTTACCAGCGATGATTACCTGATCTCGCAGTTGGATAAACGTCATATTATCCAGATAAAATATAGCCCGCGTAAAAAATTGGCGGATAAGTTAAGCCATTCAGCATCAGTCGCCGTTGAAAATAGCCTTCTAAAGTTGCTACAGTTAAATATTAACCGTTTGTTTTAATTATCGAATAATTTTTAAACTAAGATTAAAGCCAACTTCAATTAAGTTGGCTTTTTAGCTATTTATTGAAAATAAGAGTTGCTATTCTCCGTAACTTTGGATTATATAAAAAAGAAATCCATAGGGTGAATAATAAATTATTTTTTTCCTCTCAAAAATGACGACTTTAGGTATAAAAGAATTATGAGCAAATCACTTGTTATTGTGGAATCTCCTGCAAAAGCAAAAACCATCAATAAATACTTAGGCAAAGACTTTATTGTTAAATCCAGTGTCGGGCATATTCGCGATCTTCCGACCAGCGGTAGTGCCAAGAAAAAAATTGATGCCAAGCCTAAAAAGTCTTTAGTGGGCATGACGCCTGCACAAAAAGAGAAAGAAAAAGCAAAACGGGCACAGGAAGCGCTGGTGACCAGAATGGGCGTGGATCCGAATAACCATTGGAAAGCGCATTATGAAATACTGCCCGGCAAAGAAAAAGTGGTCAGTGAACTGCAGAAATTAGCGAAAGACGCACCCACTATCTATCTCGCAACCGATTTGGATAGGGAAGGAGAGGCGATAGCCTGGCATCTGCGCGAAGTACTCGGCGGCGAGCCTGAAAAGTACCAGCGTGTGGTATTCAATGAAATCACTGAAAGTGCTATTCAGGAAGCTTTTCAACATCCGACAGAATTAAATATGGATGGTGTTAAAGCCCAGCAAACACGACGTTTTTTAGATCGCGTCGTTGGCTTTATGGTTTCACCTCTGCTATGGAAAAAAGTGGCGCGCGGTTTATCCGCCGGTCGCGTACAGTCAGTTGCCGTGCGTTTACTGGTTGAGCGTGAACGTTTAATTAAGGCCTTTAATCCGGATGAATACTGGGACCTTCATGCGGACACGCAAACCGCAGCTAAACAGGATTTACGCTTAGAAGTTTTTAAACAAGACGGCAAGTCATTTAAACCGACGACCGAAAAAGAGACCCTGGCTGCTGTGCAGTCATTGCAGTCAGCACAGTACAAACTGCTTTCTCGAGAAGATAAACCGACGCAAAGTAAAGCCAGCGCTCCCTTTATTACCTCAACACTGCAGCAGGCTGCCAGTACGCGTTTAGGTTTCGGGGTTAAAAAGACCATGATGCTTGCACAGCGTCTTTATGAAGCGGGTTACATCACCTATATGCGTACCGATTCAACCAACTTAAGTAAAGAAGCGGTTGCCGCTGCGCGTGATTATATCGGTGATGAATTTGGCAAAAAATACCTGCCCGATGAAGCTCAGGTTTATAGCAGCAAATCAGGCGCGCAGGAGGCCCATGAAGCGATTCGTCCATCGGACGTCACTCAGCTTGCGGCATTGCTGGCCGGTGTGGATCGTGACGCGCAACGTTTATACGAATTGATCTGGCGACAATTTTTAGCCTGCCAGATGGTACCGGCACTTTATGATGCAACCACTTTGATTGTCGAGGCGGGTAACTATCAGTTGCGTGCTAAAGGTCGTACCATGCGTTTTGCGGGTTGGACCAAAGCACAACCCGTTGCTAAAAGTAAAGTTGACGAGGTGCAGCTGCCGGATCTGCAAGTCGGTGAAACATTGAACCTGATTAAACTCGACCCCAAGCAGCATTTTACTAAACCCCCGGCACGCTTTACGGAAGCCGCTTTAGTAAAAGAGCTGGAAAAAAGGGGCATTGGCCGTCCATCGACCTATGCAAGTATTATCTCGACCATTCAGGATCGTGGTTATGTAAAAGTTGATAAACGCCGTTTTTACGCAGTTAAAATGGGCGAAATCGTCAGTGACCGTCTCAGTGAGAATTTTGTCGATTTGATGAGTTATGACTTTACTGCACAGATGGAAGCGACCCTGGATGCGATTGCTGAAGGTAAAGCAAGCTGGACCAAGGAGCTGGATCGCTTTTATCAGGATCTGACCGAGTTACTGGATAAAGCCGAGCGACCGGTTGAAGAGGGCGGAATGCGCCTTAATGAACCGGTTATCATTGATGATGTGCAGTGTCCGACCTGCGGACGTCCGATGGGTATTCGTACCGCTTCTACCGGTGTCTTCTTAGGCTGCTCAGGTTATGCGCTGCCGCCTAAAGAGCGTTGTAAAACCACCATCAATCTTATTGCCGGTGAAGAAGTGGTCGATCTTTTAAGTAGCGAAGATGCTGAGACGGTTGCTTTAATGGCTAAAAAACGCTGCCCTAAATGTGATATGGCGATGGACAGCTACCTGATCGATGAAAAACGCAAACTGCATGTTTGTGGTAATAATCCCCTTTGTGACGGCCACCTGATTGAGCATGGTGAATTTAAGATAAAGGGGTATGACGGACCGGTTGTTGAATGTGACAAATGCGGCAGTGATATGCAGCTTAAAGACGGCCGTTTCGGCAAATATATGGGCTGTACTAATGAAGAATGCAAAAATACCCGTAAAATTTTACGTAATGGCGAGGTGGCTCCTCCTAAAGAAGATCCTGTCGACCTGCCGGAATTGCAGTGTGAACAAAGCGATGCGCATTTCATTCTTCGCGATGGTGCTTCCGGTCTGTTTTTAGCCGCCAGCACTTTCCCGCGTTCGCGAGAAACACGTGCGCCTAAGGTGGCTGAATTAGCACGTTTCAGGGAGCGTATCTCACCTAAATTTTATTATTTAGCAGATGCACCGCAACAGGATCCGGACGGCAACTTAGCTGTCGTTCGCTACAGCCGTAAAAACAAAGAGCAATATGTCATGACCGAGATTGATAAAAAGGCGACGGGTTGGACGGCAAGGTTTATTGATGGTCAATGGGTCGAAGAGCAAACTAAAAAAAGAGCAGTCAAGAAAAAGAAATAAGCCCGTCATCTTTTCCTTAAAAAGGTAGCAATTGCTACCTTTTTTTTGCGCTAATGGCGGCAAAAGCAGCGGGATGGCGATGTGCAACTAGCTTTGCTGTTTCTCCTGCTAAGCCTGTCAATATGCGTGATCCAGCACAGAAAATAACTGTCCAAAGCTCTTTATTTTTGAGCTTATTCAAAATTATCAATGCCAGACGTTTTACTCTTTCGCAAATAGTCTAATTTTAAATAAATTAACGATTAGGAAGAGTGGACTATGCCTCAGTATTCAGCACTGACAGAATCAGATCGCAAGATGATTTTGTTTGCCTACGAAAACAGTTCGAAGCGGAAAATACAGCTGCCTTTAGATCCCTTCAGTGACGAGTCTCGCGCTTATATCACCACCGAAGGAGAATATATTCTCTGGGAATTAGAAAAAAGAAAGTTGACGGAAAAGGAAGTGGTTGCGCATTCATGGCTTATTACTTCTAAAAATAACTTTTCTCTGCTGCTCTGTTTTAAAGAGGATAACTATCTGACCATCAGCAATTTGTTTGATGAGCAGTATCATCAGGGTTATTGGCGATTAAAAAACGGCATTTTAAAAGTGAATTTTAATTATCAGGGGCATGACTATGATATAGATATTATTGCCAATAATAATCACTCTGTTCATTCTGCTTTGCAGGTGGTTGATGATTCATCTGTTGATATTTTAAAAGTACTGC
>JBFGZH010000026.1:0-17089 GCA_041586895.1 Psychromonas sp.
GAACCTTCTCCTCGGTTAATTGTGCCAACCAACGTTTTTTTAGTTCATTATCATCAACGGGCTGTTTGTTTACCTGTACAGGCAAAACTTCTGTTAAAGCCGTTACCCAGCCAGGCTCAATATTTAAAAATTCCGCAAACGCTTTTTGTGTTGTGCTTAACCCCTTTAAACTGTTATTTAACAGCGGCAGTTTATCAAATTCTTTATAGCCATAATAAAGCGCACATAACCAGATAATATAAAAACAACGATAGTCGCCTCGATATAGCTCGGCACGCAACTCCTGCAGCTTTTCCATCCAGACACCGCACTCTCCTTCAAGATCAAAGTAGTCATCGTTTTCAGGCACTGAAAAATGCAGAATCAAGTTATCATCTGACCGACTGTAAGCAAAAATGTAGTCCATTTGAAAGGCCTGTAATAGTTGTTCATCAAGCAATGGACAGGGCAGTTTAATATATAGCTCGGCACTTCCCCAGTTCGCCAGATACAAACCAACATCAAAAAAATCGGCCATTAAATCAAGCGGTTTTGCATGCAGATCACCGTAGTGATATTCATTAATAAAACCGGATGAACTAATAGATGCTCGGCTGGAGATCTCCCTTAAATGCAGCTGCTGCGCTGCCGTCAAATCAGCACTCACATTATGAAACTCATAATATTGATATTCACTCATTGTTATTCTACCTGCTCAATCATATCTTGGTAACGCTGCAGTTTTTTATGCTGCTCTAAACTTTCTCTGTACTGCTCGATGCTCATATTAAGCAATAAAGAGCGGTTATTCTGCTGATCGACAAAGTGCACATGTTTTACATAGTGCTCGATCACATCGAGTTTCTGCAGCGGTGTTACCAACAGCAGCTGTAAGCCCAGCTTTTTGAATAATTCCAGCCCAAAGCGGGTACTGTCTTTTGAACCACGGGCAAAGGCTTCATCGATCACCACCAGATTGAAATGACGCTTATTGCCAGATTCTTTAGCCACCAGCCCATACTGCAACATAATGGCTGCGGCTAGAATCGAGTAGGCAAGCTTCTCTTTCTGGCCACCTGATTTACCGCCCGAGTCGGAATAACACTCTTTCTCGCTATTATCTTCGCGATAACGCTCAATCACATTAAACAGGTGCCAGTAGCGAACATCGACCACCTTTTGTGTCCATTTCGGCTGATTACGCATCTGCTCGATTAAATCTTTTACCTGCTCAAACTTCTGTTCCGAGTAAAGGTTATCCTCTGTCGTTAACTCGGCACAATGTTTTAAACGCTGTTTAAACTCGCGGATCTCCACATCGAAGGAGGCAATACGGTCAATTTCAATATAGGTGCCGCTCTGATAGTCAAGGGTATGCAGTGACTTATTAATCAAACGGATACGCGCATCAATCTCCTCCTCTTGTTTATCCAAGTGACTGCGAAACAGTACCATCGAACGAATGGTATCGCGGTTAAGCATCTCCTTAAACCGAGCTTCATGGCGAGGTAGATCCTCCTCCTGTAGACGCTTAAGCATCAGCTGATATTCGGGCAGCGCCTGCGCGCTCCGATCCAGCTCTGAGACATCATTAGGGAACTGCGCTGCAAAATTTCCCATGGCCGCTATCATCTGCTGCTGTTTTTTACTGCGTTTGGCTTCCAAGTGTTGGATCTTATCATTAAGTTTGCCACGCAACAGACTGGCCGTATTGGTTAGCATATTAATGCGCAATGTTGTTTTACTGGCATATTGCTGATAGAGCAGATCAAGCGTCGGAAATAACGCGGCTTGCTGCTGCGCTGATGCACAGGATAATTGCTTTTGCCTCTCCAACAGAGCCTGCTGATCGGCAGCAATCTCCCCTTCTTTTTTACCACGCTCAGTTAATGTCTGCTCACGCTCTTGTTCTGTTTCCTGCAGCTGCAGCTTTTCCTGACTCAAGGCTGTTTTTAATGAAGCTAAAAGGTCGCTGCTCTGTTCTATATAGATTTTCTCTTTATTAAGTTGCTCAACTCGCTGCTCGTAAATCGGCCAGTTTATCTCCTCAAAAGAGAAGTTAAAGGCAGCTAAATTTAAGGCTTGGTGACGCTGCTTATTAATTTTTTCATTATCACTTTTCAGCTGCTTAAGCTGCGTATCAAGCAGCTTTACTTGCAGCTGATAGTGACTGTATTGCTCGGCGAGTAGTTGGATCTTTTCCTTATTACTCCAGCCAAGCACATAGCGACTTTTATCATCAAGGCGGTGACGATCATCCTTCTCGTGACGGAATTGAGCAGATTTAACCTGTCCGTTCAAGCTGATCGCCTTGACACTGCGGCGAAAATCATCCATCTGCTCACAACAGTGATAATTAAAGCGCTGCTGCAGCTCTTTATGCAACCAGAGATAGTGCTCACTATCATTTTTTATCTCTACCTTAGCGGGTAGATGGTTCACCTCCCCTGCAGCCGGATAGTAATCCTGCAGGGTTTTCACCCGATAATAAACCAGACGGGTGCCCAGGTGTGTTTGCTCGACAAAATCACACACTTGTTGATAAAGATCGTCCGGCACCATTAAGCTCAGTGCAAAATTATGCAGCACGCGCTCGATTGCCCCCTGCCAGCGTTTTTGTTCACCTTTAACTTGGATCAGTTCGCCGACAAAGGGTAAACGCGACTCCTCGACACCAAGCTGCGTACAGAGTCGATCCCGGATATTAAGTTGTTTAAGACTGATATTTGATTTACGCTGCTTAAGTGCATTAAGCTGCTCGGCCACCATGCTCTGCTTTTGATTGAACTGGTGGATTTGCTGTTTTAGCTGATCCTGCTCACTTTCCAAGCTGTCTAGATCCGCAAGCAGCTGCTCAGCCAGATCCTTTGCACGGTCGATATTGTTAACAAACGCATCTATCTCAAGCCGCTCATTGAGCGATAGTGATTGGCTCAACTGCTGATAGCTATTAAAGAGTTTGCGACTGTCCTCTCTATCCTTTACGGCTCTGCGGATATCACTTTCTAACTGCTGCAGACGCCCACCACCGTTATGTAAGATATCTTCATTAAGCTGCGCTATTTTTGTCTCGTGTTCCTCTTTGTTTTTGGCCAACCGGTCTAAAACAATCTTCAATTTCTGCAGATCTTGCTGACTTTGTGCTAAGCGCCTTTCATACAAGCTAATCGCCTTTCCTGCCATATAGGGATCAAGCAGCTCCCGGCCGGCAGTGAATTTATCCTTTTCCTGTTCAATTGCTAATGCCTGTTGACCATAACTATCAATCGGCGTTAACAGTTCCACCTTATTGCGTGCAGCAACCACGGCATCATGCAAACGCTTGAGATCATCATAACTGCGTTCGAGCTCCTGCTGTTGCACTTCTAAGTCAGGCTGTTCAAGCATATTCTGGCGTACAAAGTCAGTCACTGAGCCAACCGACTTCATGGAGATGGTCTGGTTAAACAGAGCCAGCGCCTTGCCATCGATACCCAGCCCCAAGAGCTTGCTAAATGCCTGCTGATATTGGGAAAAGCTGTCAAATAGCTGAGCATTTTTGCGCAGCTGCTTTTTTAACTGATTAATTTTATCGCCAAAATGGCTGAAGTCCTGTGCTATATCCAAGGCCTGTTTAGCAACAACAAACAAACGCTTTACTTTTTTCTCGCCGGGAAGCAACCAGAGCACCTGCGCCAAGGCAACATATTCGTCAAGTGACTGAGAATAAAACTGTGCAAGCAGTACGCTATAGTGCTTATCTTTACGCAGGCCAAGCGCTCGCGCCTTACCGCTATCATCCTGTTGTGACGTATAAAAACCGTGAAAGTAAGACTCTAATGAGCGCTCCTTTTCTTCTGCCCCTGCTGCCTTATTAAAAGCCAACTTACGCGGTGGCACGAGCAGGGTTGTCAGCCCGTCAACCAAAGTCGATTTACCACTGCCGATATTTCCGGTTAACAGCACCGTTTCCTGTCCGGGTTCGATCTGCCAGATTTTCTGATCAAAGGTGCCCCAATTAAGGACAGAAAATTTATCCAAACGAAAGCCCTGTAAACGCGTTTGTACATCCATCACTTCTCTCCCTGCTGATCATTAATATTGTCTGCAAGCATCTGCGTAAATTCTGATATCTGCTCAGCAGTCACAAAGGCTTTGATAATACGCTGTACCTCAAAGTCATCACTATGGTTGGCCAGCGGACTGATAAAACCGATTTCCTGGACCTTTTTAATCAGGGCATTAAACTCACGTACCTGTTTAACCTGATTACTCACCTCCGGAAAGTAGGGTTGCAACCAGTTTTGCATCTCATCCCGACTGACGATTAAGCGCGGCGAGCTATCCTCACTATCATGCTCGGCCAGCCTTTTGCGTAATGCCACCAGCAAAATGGTTTGTCCAAAAGTCAGGCTACGCCGAGTAATTAAACGAGGGATTTCCAGATCACCTTCTGCTTCGCTAAATTCCTGCTGTTTCAAAAAGGCATAGCCTTCCGCATCGTCAACTAATAACGACAAGCCAATCTGCTGAAAATATTCGCGGATCTGAAACTGATCTCGCTCTAACCACTCCCATAGTTCACGATGCCGCTCCCGGTAAACCGCCCCTTTTAAAAGACGAACTTGTACGGCTGATTTTTGCTGTTGCTGCACAGCACTAAGGTTTTGCTCTGTAGATAACAATGTCATTAGGCTAACTCCCTGACAAATATGATACTCGGCGCTTTCAGGCGATGCGTCACCCGTTCACCACTTGCGCTGGCGAGCTGCCAGACTATTTCCTGTTGCTGTTGTGCATTGATATGTGCAGGCACGACCTGTTCACAAGCGAGCTTAAGATAGGTCAACACTTCATCCAACCCGTATTCAATAGGGTGAGAGTCGATAACCTGGGCAAGCGTTACCTCTGCCTTATGCTGATGTTGCCATGCCAGCTGCAGGCAATGGCCGATATTACGCTGCAGTTTAAGCTCATCAATGTGGCTGACATCAAAAAGGTGGCTCAGATCAACCTCAGGTGAGTGTTCGGCATGCTCAAGCGTAGAATCCAATTGCTCCTGCTCTTTCGGCTGATATAGGCGACGACTGAACAGCGTAGAGATATCAGCTTGGATCCCATCAAGCTGCGCAAAGCTATTGTTTTTTTTCAGCACTTCATCCTGCAGTTGCTGCGCTCCCGCTTCAAACTCGCGGATCATCTCGAGGATCCGTCTATTATCCTGCGACTGCTCCTGAATATAACGGCGTAACTGATCCGTAATCTGCTGTTTGGTCCGATTTACCTTGGTTCCAGCATCGAGCAGGTAGCTATAAAGGTGCTGTAACAGTTGCCCCTCATTAAGCATCTCTGCTCCCTGTTGACTATCAAGTAAGGTTTTAAGATCGCCGCGCATATTCTCACGCAGTTCCGCTGTCATCAGCAGCTCAAAGAAGCTGTTAAAAGATTTACCTTCATCGGAGTCGTCAATCAGATCCTGCTCGCTAAACACCTTATCCAGTACTTGTCCCTTGTATGCGCCACCCAAGGTGATCTTTTTACGCATATCCTTATCCAGATAACGAAAATTAGCCTCAACCTGACGAAAATCCCCTAACAGTTGGCGCGACATATCCGCCAGCAGAAATACGCGCTCGCGCACCTCTGTTTGTGAAAAGCCTTGATCAACGCCCTGTTTAACCCTATTGATCTGCTCCTCGATTTCCGCTTTTTTATCTTCTAACAAGGCTAATTTTGCCACCGGATCCTGCGACGTTCCCTGCACAAGATCGGTGATCAGATCGAGTAGCAGTTTCAGGCGCGACTCTGTTCCCACAAAACGCCGCCCCTGCATCTCCTCTAACCAGCGCAGTGCTTTTTCAACATCAGGCTGAAGATCACACTCCGGCTCATCAGTATGCTGTGGCAGATATTTGCGTAGATAACCGCCTTTTATATTTACCCAGTCGTCAATGTAAGCACGGGCAGATTTAGGGTATTTATCCTCGCCATAGATTTCAGCAATATCACTTAGATGATGATCCAGCAAAGCGATAAGCTCTTGATAAGGCATAGAGCGGCGGTTGGTTTCGATAAATGCACGATAAAAAAAGCTGGCAACCAAGGGAAAACTCGAGGTTCTTAATAGGCGCAAAGCATTGCTCTGGTCTTTAAACTGTTCTAGATAATCAAAACTTAAAGCGTTATTCATCGCAGGCTCCCGGCAGCAAGGTTAGATCCGCGACGTCAGATAAAATATCTGTATTGGTCAGGGCAAGCGGATAGTGGTGAGGATTTAAAGCAGACAAAGCGGAGCAATCGACATGCCACTGCTGCATGACATAGCCAAGCAGTGCCTCCCTAATTGATAAATTTAATACGCCATTCTCCATGGCATAATCTAATTCAATCGCTTTTGGTTGTTTGAGCTTAGGATGAGGACGTAGCTGGACAGCCAATAAATGATTCCAGTGCAGATCGAAAGCTCCACTCTCCTCTGGTTTTATCTCCTGCTCAAGCAAAGTGAGCTGAATAAAGCGGGTACAAACAAAATCGCGAAACTGAGCAGATTTACGATCAAAGGCGCGCACATGCCAGCGATGACCGTTATTGACAAGCGCATGAGGCACTAACTGCCGTTGTGATTCACCGGAAGAGAGCGAGATATAGGTACAGTCAATCGCTTTTTGCTGATGGATAGCACGCATAAGTGGCGCAATCACTTCACTTTTGGGATGCACGAGACGAATTGCATCAAAGCAATAGCGGTTACTGTTAATGCCGGCAGCCACACCATTGCCAAAACCACGACTCAAATTTGCCAAAACCATCTCCGCATCATACCCAAATAGCGGCTTAAACGCTGCGGTGCGGTAATATTGTTTGGTTTCATGCTTAAGTATCAAGTTAGCGCCAGCTAACTCCTTATAAAGGGTAAGATCTCGCGTACCGGATGCCAATCCCGTCTTAAAATGGCTGATTAAATCAGCGCGTGCTACCTGTCCAAAAAATTGCAGACAGAAATCAATAAAAGCAAGCCGCTCCTGCTGCGCATAAGAAAACTTACTTAATAGTTGACAGCTTGTAGTAAACATAATGGGTATCCGCTAGTTAATTTCATAAAAGTATAAGTGAGCAATCAGAATGATGCAATCATTTTGATTGCTCGTTGGCATTGTTTATATGTTTCCACCTAGAGCTGCAAATAGTTAATTAACAGGCTAAAAGGCTTTTAATTAAGGAGCTTACTTTAGCTACCATGAAAGGCGCCTTGAGACTCCCGATAAAACAGTTCGGGAATGGCAAATCATATATGAGTAAATAAAATGAATTTATCTAGCCAAGCTGCTAACGCTACTTTAAAATTCACGGCTGTTATTACACTATTGAGGTTAAGATGAGTCTGCAGTTTGTTGATCCGGATAATTATGAAAAGCAGTTGAATGCTAAAAAAACGCAATTTAACCACCAATTTGCCACATTTAATCTGCCTGCATTAGAATGTTTTGAGTCGCCTAAACAGCATTACCGCATGCGCGCAGAGTTTCGTGTCTGGCATGAGGGTGACGATCTTTATTACATTATGTTTGATAAAGAAAGCAAGCAGAAAATCCGTGTTGATCAATTTCCCCCGGCAAGCACACTGATTAACCGCCTGATGCCAGAGCTGATTTCTCTGCTTAAGGCTAATGATATTCTTCGCCGTAAGCTGTTTCAGATAGACTTTCTTTCCACTTTAAGCGACCAGGTCGTTGTCAGCCTGCTTTACCATAAACAGCTTGATGAGCAGTGGCTGACTGAAGCGAAGGCGCTTAAACAGGCGTTAGCCAAAGAATTTGACATCAACTTTATCGGCCGGGCTAAAAAGCAGAAGCTGATATTGGATCAGGATTATGTTGTTGAAGAGTTAGAGGTTGATGGCAATAAACTTTTTTATCAGCAGATTGAAAACAGTTTTACTCAACCTAATGCACAAGTCTCAATTAAGATGCTTGAATGGGCAATAGACTGCACCCGTAACAGCCAGGGCGATCTGCTTGAGCTGTATTGCGGTAATGGTAACTTCTCGCTAGCCCTGGCAAAAAACTTTAATAAAGTGTTAGCCACTGAAATAGCCAAACCATCGGTACATTCTGCACAGTTTAATATTGCCAGAAACAATATTGATAATGTCACCATTATTCGTATGTCTGCAGAAGAGTTTACCCAGGCCATTAACGGTGTCCGTGAATTTAACCGTTTACAGGGCATCAATTTAAGTGATTATCAATGTAATACTATTTTTGTTGATCCGCCTCGTGCAGGCCTTGACGATGAAACGGTAAAAATGGTGCAGAATTACGATAATATTTTATATATCAGCTGTAACCCGGATACCTTATATAACAACCTTCAGGTGTTTAATGAAACCCATAAGGTGCAACGTTTTGCTTTGTTTGATCAGTTTCCCTATACCCATCACACAGAAGCAGGCGTGTATCTGGTTAGACGATAATAACTGCGAGCTACGAGCCTCTAGTCCGTAGCTCACGCAACGACTATATCTCAGCCTTGATATAGGAGCCAATAACGGTTACCGAATATTGGCTTTTTATCTGCTCTAAAGCTAGCTTAATATTTTCATCTAACTGATGGCCATCCACATCAATAAAGAAGTGATATTTACCAAATTGAGATTTGGTCGGACGGGACATAATAGAAGTCAGATTGACCTTCTGTCTGGCAAAGGCATTAACAATATTACCCAAAACACCGGGACAATCCTTATCATTTTTAACCACTAAGGTGGTTTTATAGTGCTGATCAGCTAAGCGTGCTTGAGGTTTATTACTGAGCACTAAAAATCGCGTCTGATTATTTTTATAATCTGCTACATTTTTTTTAACTAGACTGTTTTTATCGGCTATTGCTAATGCATGTTGGGGAATAATAGCCCCGGCGCCTTTGCCCTGCTGATTGGCCAGCACTAAAGACTCAATATTGCTTTGTGTATTATGTATTGTAATATTCTGCAGTTTATCAATAAATTCCGAACACTGACCATGGGCGACAAACTGCACATAAAGGTCGCTTAATTCTGATAAGTCCCGACAATGGCCAACAAAGGAGAATTGAATGGGCAGTAAGAGCTCGGCAATCACCACCAGTTCGGTATCGAGCAGATGATCTAAAACAACCTGTACATAGCCTTCCGATAAATTCTCAATCGGTAACACACCAAACTCACACTCTTTGCCAATCGCTTTAAAGGTATCCGATAGGGAAGAAAAGTAGTGCACCTCAAAGGAAGCGTTTTGGCTTTTAATATACTGCTGCGTGGCTAAATCGGAAAATGTTTCTTTAGGACCAAGTGTTGCAATGTGGGGCATAAGATACCGCATTATCAAAAAAGAAGAGAAGAAAGAGAGTACTAAAAAGGTGAGCTACTTGCTCACCTTTTTATTTATTCAAAACTAATATTTGCTTTTAGTTTATTAATTGCATTGGCTTCGAGTTGACGAACGCGTTCAGCTGAAACGTTATAACGACTCGCTAACTCTTGCAGCGTTGCTTTTGGCTCACTTAGCCAGCGCGAGCTGATAATATCCTGACTACGCTCATCAAGCTGCGATAATGAGGCGTACAGTTTATTTTTCAGATGTGATTGTGAATTTTCATTTTCTACTGCGACAGCAACATCTGCACTTTTATCTTCAAGATATTGAACAGGCGCAAAACTGCTCTCGTCGTCATCGCTGTCACTTAAATCGAATGCCTGATCCTGACCGTTCAAGCGGGATTCCATTTCCAGCACATCTTTGGTGCTGACATTTAAATTTTCTGCAACGGTTTGTACTTCATCTTCGCTGAACCAGCCAAGTCGCTTCTTGGCTTTCCGAAGATTAAAAAACAATTTACGCTGTGCTTTGGTTGTCGCAACTTTAACGACACGCCAATTGCGAATAACATATTCATGAATCTCTGCTTTGATCCAATGCACGGCAAAAGAAGCCAAGCGCACACCAATAGAAGGATCAAAACGTTTAACCGCTTTCATCAGGCCAATATTGCCTTCCTGAATCAGATCTGCCTGCGGCAAACCATAGCCGGCATAACTTTTCGCTATGTAGGCAACAAAACGTAAATGTGACATGATCAATTTTCTTGCCGCGTCTAAATCACCATTATTAAATAAACGCTCTGCGAGTTCTTTTTCCTCTTCTGCACTAAGCATAGAGAACTGATTAACAGATTGAACATAGGCTCCAATGCTTCCTTGAGGAACTAAACTCATTGAATCTATTGTTTTACTCATGTATCACCTTATTAATTTACAATGAAGAACTAAAAACAAAACAGCTACGTAAGTTTTCTTACTTTCTCTTAAAAATAGAAAAACTATTGTATAACACAAGGTTTTAAAAGTAACAATAAAAATCTTAACTCATAAGCAAAAATTGCATATAACTATTTTTACGTAAATAACGCTTGAGATGCCTTGATACCCAGAATTCAGCCAGTGAGCGATCTTTGATAATATTCCTAAAATGTAAGGATTTAACAGTGACATGGATATTATCAATAACTTCAAAAGTAGCGTAAGCAATCACAGTGCCGTCCAAACGAACAATAAGTAATTCAGTACAACTCTCTAGCCAATCATTCTCTGATTGTTCGTCCTGCTGCCAAGGGGTTTCATGGATCAATGTTTGGCATATAGGAGAAAAAATAGAGGTCATTTTAACATCAACTACTTTATGCATATTTTTCTTTTTATATATAGTTAAGTGACAATCAGACGTGAATCACATATTACAGACAAAAAAAAAGAGATCAAGCAGATCTCTTCTTTTGCTGTGGATTATTATTTGTACTATTTAGGCTCTATTTTGCCTAAATATTGTTTAACCGAAATATAGGATGCTGTAAAACCAAGAAAGCTGGCCACACCAATAAGCATCGCAACCTCTTCCAGGTTCATCGTGGAAATTTTAAATTCGACCTGATATAAAGCCATTAAGTTAATCACTCCGGATTGTAACCACTGTACCAGAGCAAAAGTTAACAGCCAGGCAATAAGACCTCCGAGCAGGCCGTACCAGGCGCCCGCATATAAAAATGGCCGCTGAATAAAATGATTGGTTGCCCCGACTAATTTCAGCACTTCAATTTCCGAGCGCTGGTTTAATATATTTAGACGAATCGTATTACTGACCACCAGTAACACGGAAAGCAGCAATAACACCACAATAGCAATCACAATATCCACAATAACAGATAAAATACTATTTAATTTTTCAATCCAATCAATATCCACCCGCACAAAATTAACATCCGGCTCCCGTTTAAGCTTGGCAACCAGGAGTTTACTGGCAGCGATATTCATTGCCTGCGGCACCGGCACAACAACCAGCACATCAGGAAGCGGATTTTCATCAAGATAACTTAATGCCTTGGAAAAACCCGACATATCTTTAAACTCCTGCAGGGCCTGATGGCGAGTGATATGGGTAACTCTCTCAATCTCCTTATATAAGCCTAATTTGTTAATCAGTACCTGTACGCGCTGCTCAGAAATGTCTTTTTTCAAAAACAGGCTGATTTCAGAGGCCTTATCCCACTGGCTGCCGACACGCTCAGTATTCTTATAGAGAAGATGAAAAACACTAGGTAGTGATAAAGCCACGCCTAACACCAGAATAGTCATCAAGGTTGCAAAGGGTGTTTTCCATAGATCAGAAAAACTACTGAAGCATTGTTGTATATTTTGCTGAAAAAAAGCGCGAATACGTCCGGCAAAAGAAACTTTGCTGATACGCGGAGACCCCGATAATGGATTTTTTTTTACTGTCTGCTTAGCCATGGCGTTCCCTCATCAGCCCATCATTTATCATTTTTCCCTCTTTAAGGGTCAATGTGCGATAGCGCATTTTTGCAATCAGGCCTAAATCATGGGTTGCAATCAACACTGACATGCCCAACTCATTAAGGGATTCAAATAAGCTTAAAATCTCTAACGATAATTTAGGATCAAGATTACCTGTAGGTTCATCGGCCAGTAATAATGGCGGTTGATTAATAATAGCACGTGCAATACCCACGCGCTGCTGTTCTCCACCAGAGAGGTGAATTGGCGCATAATCGGCTTTATCTGATAAACCCACCTTTTCCAGTGCCACTAAACTGCGACGTTTGATCTCATATTTACTATAACCCTCAATCAGCAGTGGTAAACCAACATTTTCTAATACGCTGCGGTTCATCAACAAGCGATGATCCTGAAAGATCATGCCAATATGGCGACGCATATAGGCGATATCATTGCCTTTTATGTTACTGATATCATTACCATTTAATACGATTCTTCCGATCGTCTGCCGCTCCATCAGGCTGATTAATCTTAATAATGTACTTTTGCCTGATCCGGAATGCCCGGTTAGAAAAGCCATTTCACCTTGTTTTAAGTGAAAATCAACCTCTTTCAATGCACAAAAGTCACCTGCATAAACTTTGCTGACCTCTTCAAATAAAATCATAATCCATTGTCACCTTATCAATCAGCATCTTCCTCTTTCGAGAAAAGCGCATCAATAAACTCCTTGGCATTAAATTCCCTCAAATCATCAATACTTTCGCCGGTGCCAATATAACGAATTGGTAATTTAAATTTATCAGCCACCGAAAAGATAATGCCGCCTTTTGCTGTTCCATCCAATTTGGTAAGTGTAATACCGGTTAAGCCAACCGCCTCATCAAATAACTGTACCTGACTGATTGCATTTTGTCCGGTACCGGCATCAATCGTAAGCATTATTTCATGTGGCGCGCTTGCATCTTTTTTGCGCATAATACGCACCACTTTACTTAACTCATTCATTAAATGATCTTTATTCTGTAAACGCCCGGCAGTATCCGCAATTAAAATATCCGCACCACGTGCTTTAGCGGCATCCATCGCATCAAATAAAACAGAAGCACTGTCGGCCCCCGTTTGCTGCGCAATAACGGGAATATTATTACGCTCTCCCCATACCTGTAATTGCTCCACCGCGGCGGCCCGGAAGGTATCACCTGCAGCCAGCATCACAGATTTGCCTTGTTGCTGATATTTTTTCGCTAATTTACCAATAGTAGTTGTTTTACCTACGCCATTAACCCCAACCATTAAAATAACGTAGGGTGATTTATTTTTATCAATGACTAAAGGCTCTTCCACTTTGTTTAAAATATCAGTGAGATCGGTTTTTAATAGATCATATAAAGCTTCTGCATCTTTAAGCTGTTTGCGATTGGCATGCTTAGTTAAGTTATCAATAATTTTCAGCGTAGTATCGACACCGATATCGGCAACTATTAACTGCTCTTCCAGCTCTTCAAAGAGATCATCATCAATCTTTTTCCCTTTCAATAGAGAAAAAAGTCCGCTACCTATATTTAAACGCGTCTTGCTCAGCCGCTGTCGAAAACGGGCAAAGAAACCCAATTTTTTCTCTTTTGAATTTTCCACAGCTACTTTTTCAGCTGCCAACTTTTCAGCAGCTAACTTTTCAGCTTCCACCTTTTTAGCAGCTAACCTTTCAACCTCTAACTTTTCAGCTTCTAATTTCTTAGCAATGGCCACTTCAAGTAATGAGGCTTTTTTATTTGCTTTTATTTCTTGTGTTGCTTTTTTTCCAAATCCGGAAAATATACCTTTCTTTTTTGTCATTAATTAAAAACCTTACTCACAATCAATTTGAGCTGCTAAAATAGTCATCTCTTTATATAGCAGTATATTACCATCATATCGTCGGACTAAAAATTATATGGGCAGAAATCAGCAGGTTAAATCTCAAGAAAAAAGCAGAAAATCGACTAAAAGCGGCTTTATCCGCTTAATCTCAGGAAAGTGGCGAGGAAAAAAGTTGCCGGTTAAGAATAAAGAAGGTTTACGGCCAACAACAGATCGCACTAAAGAGACGCTGTTTAACTGGTTAATGCATGATGTCCGTGATGCAAACTGCTTAGATTGCTTCAGCGGAAGTGGCAGCTTAGCGTTTGAAGCATTATCTCGTTTTGCCAAGAGTGCCCTGTTATTAGAGCGCGATAAGCAAGTTGCCCAACAGCTAAAAGAAAACTTAAAAGCCTTAAAAGTCGATAATGCCAGCGTGATTGAAACTGATTCCATCAACTATCTGCAACAAACAGCAAGGCAGCAATTTGATATTGTCTTTATTGATCCGCCTTTTAATAAGGGTTTAGTCTCCCCCTGTTGTTATGCACTAGAGGAAAACGACTATTTGACCGCGCAGGCATTAATCTATATTGAAATGGAAGCACAGGCATCCGCTTTTGAGCTTCCCGCAAACTGGCAGCTGCTGAAAGAAAAAAGCACCGATCAGGTCACTTACCAACTCTACTTGCGGGGGGAGTAATGCGTTATTTTATTAGCTTTGCTAAGCTGCTGATGCTTATTATCTGGGGACTGCTGATCAGCAATCTGGTTTTCCCTTTTCCGGGAAAAATGGCCATCGTATTTTACTTCTTGCTCGGCTTTATCTTTGTTATGCACCTTATCCAATTACTGGTTATTTACGGTGCCTTTTCCGAAAAGCTTAAACTGACTAAGGCTGAAGCGCTGCAGGTTTTTATCTTTGGCGTCTTTAAACTCTGGCAGATAAAAAACCGTCTTAGCTAAATTGCCATAACAGCAATACTATTGGCAAAGGTGATTTTCCGGCATTTGTATTCCCGCATCGGATTCTACAAACTTGCCCTGTGAAATAAGAAAGTCGATTAAAGCATCAGCAGTTAAATTGCTGTCTTTACAAGTATGAAAACGTGCATCAGGGCCAAATTGAGCAGCGATTTCTGCTTTTAATTCAGATTTACTGTACGCTTTTGCACTTTTTGCCACCATTTCCATTAGCTGGTGGCCGTGAATTGATTCGCTCATTTCTACCTCTAGTGTATTAACTAAAATAGCCATTATAGCTCTGCAAAATAGTCAAATACCAATATAAAATGAAAAAGGTTGTCGTTATGTATGCATTAAGTAACTGTACCATCTATACCGCAGAAAATATTTTAAAGAGTCATGCGGTTGTTATAGAAGGCAAGCAAATACAAAGCATTCAAGCCACTGCAAAGCTGCCTCCCGACATTACAATAATAGACCTCAATGGCGCCAACCTCTGCCCCGGCTTTATCGATCTGCAGCTTAATGGTTGTGGCGGTGTTATGTTTAATAGCGCCATAACAGAGCAGACACTGGCAACCATGCAGGCGGCGAATCTAAAATCAGGCTGCACAAGCTTCTTAGCAACACTGATCACCTCCTCTGATGAAGATATAAAGAAAGCCCTTAAGGTGGCACGACGCTTTATAAATAAAACCAGCAACCAGGTATTAGGACTACACCTGGAAGGCCCTTTTCTGAGTTTGGAAAAGAAGGGAATTCACCGTCCTGAGTTTATTCGTCAACCCGATAGAGAGATGGTTGAGCTTATCTGCACCAATGCCGATATTGTCAAACAAATAACACTGGCACCGGAAAACTCACCCGCCGAAGTGATCAAGCAGCTTAGCGATGCCGGTATTGTTGTCTCGATAGGCCATAGCAATGCCACCTATGCCCAGGCAAAAAGTGCTATTGCTAATGGCGCCACCTCTGCCACTCACCTGTTTAATGCGATGAGCCCAATGACCGGACGAGAGCCTGGCGTGGTTGGCGCTGTCTATGATAATGATATCTATGCCGGCATTATTGTTGATGGTTTCCATGTTGCTTATGAGAATGTACGCATTTCTAAAAAGATAATGAATGACAAACTGCTCCTGGTAACAGATGCAACGGCAGCAGCAGGGGCAGAGATAAAACAGTTTGATTTTGTCGGTACCAGCGTTTATTACCAAGACGGAAAATGTATTGGCAAAGATGGCACGCTAGGAGGCTCGGCCATCACCATGATTGAGTCCATTGAACAATGTGTGAAATTTGTGGGTATCGACCTGGCCGAAGCGATCCGCATGGCAACGCTTTATCCAGCCAAAGTGATTTCGCTAGCAGATAAACTGGGCAGCATTGCTCCGGGTAAAATTGCCAACCTGGCTATTTTCAATAATGATTACCAGGTCACGGCAACGGTTGTCAACGGCAGCTACAAAAGCAGTTAATATGTTACGGTAACCACTAAGCTTGCAGGCAAAACAGCGGCAGTCGCATCATAGGCGCATGCCGCTGTTTTGTTGGCTCTGAATTTAGCAGCTACTTTTATTGCGCTAATGGCAGCTCTTGCTTTTGCGAAGCTCTTTTCGTTGTTCGAGGCTGCTTTTTAATTAACACAGAAGCGACTATAAATGAAACAGCAGTCGACGCTGCGATAGACAGCAGCACACCAGCTACCGATGCTTTCGGCACCATTAATAAGATAGCAAAGATAGAGCCAGGTGAAAGGGGTGCAACAAGACCAGCATCAAAAACAGTGAGGGTAAATATCCCCACCATACCACCGGCAATGAGGGCAAACAGCAGACGCGGGCTAGCCAGTACATATGGGAAGTAAATCTCATGAATACCACCAAAGAAATGAATGACAGATGCGCTGCCTGCCGAGTCTTTTGCCAAGCCTTTAGCAAAGAACATATGCGCCAATAACACCCCCAATCCCGGGCCCGGGTTACCTTCAATCAGGAATATAATTGATTTACCAAACTGATCCGCTTCCTGAATACCCAGTGGTGAGAAGATACCATGGTTAATCGCATTATTGAGGAATAATATTTTAGCAGGCTCTACAAAAATGGCCGTTAGCGGTAACATACCGCCCTCAATCAGGAAGTGAACAGCACCTGATAAAGCTATTGCCAGCGCTTTTACAAATGGCCCGACCAGAAAAAATGCAAGTGACGCACAGATCATCCCAATGATACCGGCAGAGAAGTTATTCACTAACATCTCAAAACCGCTTTTCACTTTACCGTGAATGGCTGCATCAAACTTTTTAATCGCCCAGCCACCAAAAGGACCGACTATCATCGCCCCCATAAAGACCGGAATATCCGTACCGGCAATGATCCCCATAGTCGTCACCGCACCGACAACTGCACCACGTTCACCCCCCACAAGCTTACCTCCGGTATAACCGATTAACAGAGGTAATAAATAAGTAGTCATAGGCTCAACCATAGCCGC
>JBFGZH010000027.1:0-16747 GCA_041586895.1 Psychromonas sp.
AGTACTGGTCAAGCAAGCTATTGCCAAATCTGCCAAGCTCAGCTATTTAATTTCCGATTCAACAAAATATGGCAAAGTCGCGACTTTTCATGCGCTGGATATCGAAGAAATTAAAGGAGTGATAACAGATAAGAATTTAGCAGAAAATGTGATTCAAGAGCTTCAAGATAAAGGCATTAAGGTATTTGCTGAAAAGTTATCCTCTTAGCGGTTACTGCTATTAGCCGGCGCACACGCCAAATCGAGAGGCTTAAATTGCTTATTATTAAAAAAGCCCTGCATGCAGGGCTTTTAACTTTTAATGGCAAAGCCTTAGCAACTAACAGAAGCTAACTTGTCAAAATAATCCGGGAAGGTTTTTGAGGTGCACTTAGGATCATTGATGGTGACCGGCGTATCGCTTAAGGCCACTAAGGAAAAACACATCGCCATGCGATGGTCATCATAGGTATCAATCTGTGCATGCTTAAGTTTTGCCGGCGGCGTCACTTCAATAAAGTCATGCCCTTCAACAACGCTTGCGCCCACTTTACGCAGCTCTGTCGCCATCGCATAGAGACGATCCGTTTCCTTGACCCGCCAGTTATAAACGTTGCGAATAACGGTTGTTCCCTGAGCAAAAAGCGCGGCCACAGCTATGGTCATGGCGGCATCCGGAATATGGTTCATATCCATATCAATCGCCTTTAACTCGCCTTTGCTGGCCTTGATATAATCATCACCCCATTCAATCTTGGCGCCCATAGCTGCAAGTGCATCAGCAAACTGAATATCACCCTGCACCGATTTTTTACCTATGCCGGTCACTTTAATGCTGCCACCGGCAATGGCGCCTGCCGCTAAAAAGTAAGAAGCGGAAGAGGCATCACCTTCAACCAGGTAACTGCCCGCTGCGCTATAGGTCTGTCCGCCTTTAATCAGAAAACGCTGGTAGTTATCATTGTCGACCTCAATGCCAAAATCCTGCATGATCTGCAGGGTAATTTTAATATAAGGCTTAGACACCAGCTCACCGATGATCTCAATTTCCGTGTCTGCGCTTGCCATTGGTGCAGCCATTAGAAATGCGGTTAAAAACTGACTGGAAACACTGCCGTCAATCTTAATTTTACCGCCTTTAAGGCCGGTACCTTTAATGCTTAACGGCGGGTAATTTTCATTACCCAGATAAGAAACATCCGCTCCGGCCTGGCGCAGCGCATCCACTAAACTGCCGATGGGACGCTCAAACATGCGCGGTTCACCGGTCAGCAGGTATTCACCCTGTCCTAAGCACAGCGCGGCACACAAAGGACGCATCGCCGTACCGGCATTGCCCAGAAACAGCTCTAACTGACCAAGCTCAGCGGTATTAAATGGACGCCCTAAACCTTCAACAACACACTCTTTTTTATCGTCAGACAGCTGGTAATTAACACCGAGTTTTTTCAGTGCATTTAACATATGACGGATATCATCACTGTCTAATAAATTGGTTAATGTGGTTGTCCCTTTCGCTAATGCCGCTAATAACAGCGCACGGTTGGACAAACTTTTAGAGCCAGGCAGGTTGATCTCGCCATCCACTTTGGCAATTGGGTTCAATAACAGCTGTTCCATAATATTCCCTATTTTTCTAATTAAGCATATTTCTTTTCAAATTCAGACATAAAGTCAACCAGTGCCTGCACCCCTTCAATCGGCATCGCATTATAGATACTGGCACGCATACCGCCGACTATCTTGTGACCTTTTAGGGTCAACAGTCCGGCTGCTTTTGACTCGCTTAAGAACAGCTCATTTAAACTGTCATCAGCAAGCGTAAAAGGCACATTCATGCGACTGCGCACGCTGCTATCTATGTTATTGCTATAGAAACTGGAGTTGTCGATAAAGTTATACAGCAGCTCAGCCTTAGCAATATTTTTCTGCTCCACTTCAGCCAGACCGCCCTGCTCTTTCAACCATTTAAACACTAAGCCGGCTAAATACCAGGCATAGGTCGGCGGCGTATTGTACATAGAGTCGGCATCGGCCTGGATTTTGTAATCTAAAATAGACGGAATAGCTTGTCGTGCCTTACCGATTAAATCTTCACGGACAATGACAATGGCCAATCCGGAGGGACCGATATTCTTCTGTGCACCGGCATAAATAATGCCGAATTTAGAAACATCAACCGGACGCGATAAAATAGTTGAACTCATATCGGCAACGAGCGGCACCACACCTGTTTCCGGAATATCAAAAACTTCAATGCCTTCAATGGTTTCATTCGGGCAGTAATGTACATAAGCAGCACCGGCATTGACCGGCCAGTCGGCCACCGGTTTAACCGTGATTTTGCCGTCTGCCGTTTTGCTCATAATATCAGTTTCACTGATACGCGCATGTTTTTTGCCTTCAACGACCGCATACTTTGACCATTGCCCGGTCAGCAGATAATCCGCTTCTAATTTATCGCCAAGGAGATTCAAAGGCACGGCAGCAAACTGTCCGCGTCCGCCGCCATGACAGAATAACACCTTGTAATTATCAGGAATTTCCATCAGATCACGCAAATCCTGCTCAGCCTGTTTAGCCATCGCCATAAATTCAGGACTACGGTGACTCATCTCCATCACAGAGACACCCAGCCCCTGCCAGTTACAAAACTCTTGCTGCGCATGCGCCATCACAGCTTCAGGTAACATTGCCGGACCTGCACAGAAATTAAATATTTTAGTCATGCTATTATTTATCCTTAAAACAAAATAAGCGGCTAGAGCCGCTTATTGTTATATCAACACTATTTATTACTGCTGCTCAGGTGATTCAGCGCTGGCCGTTTCACCTTCAGAAAGCGTTTCTTCACCGATATTTTCAGCATTCACGGCCTGCTCTTCAGCAAGCGGCTCATCCTTCATTTCATCAATACGCTGCAGCGCCACTATCTGCTCATCTTCAGCCGTGCGGATCAGCGTCACCCCCTGGGTATTACGGCCGACTACCGAGACTTCACTTACCCGTGTACGCACTAAGGTGCCTTTATTGGAGATCAGCATGATTTCATCATTTTCATCAACCTGTACCGCACCGACAACCTTACCGTTACGCTCACTGACTTTAATGGAGATAACCCCCTGCGTTGCCCGGCTCTTCGGCGAGTAATCAGCAAGCGGTGTACGTTTACCATAACCGTTTTCCGTGGTGGTAAGAATATGGCCGCTCTCATTAGGTACAATCAGAGAAACAACTTTCTCGCCATCTTTAAGCTTGATACCGCGTACACCTGTTGCCGTACGGCCCATCGGGCGTACACCTTTAAACTTGATTTCAGGATGACCATTTTCATCCAGTACCGGCGCGCCGTTTTCATCAATAACCGGCGTTTCTTCCGCTTCTTTAAAGCGCACCACCTTACCGGCATCCGAGAAGATCATGATCTCATTGCTGCCGTCGGTGATTTGCGCACCAATCAGTTCATTGTCTTCATTAAGGTTGATGGCAATCAAACCACTTGGTCGCGGTCGGCTGTAGGCGCTTAATGCGGTTTTCTTAACGGTACCGTTTGCCGTTGCCATAAAGACAAACTTATCATCTTCATAATCACGCACCGGCAGAATAGCGGTAATACGCTCGCCCTCTTCCAGCGGCAGAATATTGACAATAGGTCGACCGCGCGCCTGACGCGATGCCAGCGGCAGTTGGAAGACCTTCAGCCAATATAAACGGCCGCGTGTCGAGAAGCAGAGAATAGTATCATGGGTACTTGCGACTAACAGCTTCTCGATAAAGTCTTCGTCTTTCATCTTAGTGGCCGACTTGCCTTTACCGCCACGACGTTGGGCTTCGTAATCAGTCAGCGGCTGGTATTTAACGTAACCTTCATGGGAAAGGGTGACCACCACGTCTTCTTCGGTGATCAGGTCCGCCATACACAGATCGGCTTCATTTTCCGTGATCTCGGTACGACGCGGATCACCAAAGTTTGTGCGGATCTCTTCTAACTCTTCACGAATCACTTCCATTAAACGTGTCGGGCTTTCCAGAATAAATAACAGAGCGGCAATAGTATCGAGCAGCTCTTTATATTCAGCGAGAATCTTCTCATGCTCAAGGCCGGTCAGTTTATGTAAACGCAGATCCAGAATTGCCTGCGCCTGCACTTCAGTCATATAGTATTTGTTATCACGCACGCCAAATTCGATGGCCAGGCCATCCGGACGGGCCGCATCAACCCCTGCCGCTTCAAGCATTGGCGCAACATGGCCCAACTGCCAGCCCTGTGACTGCAGCGCCACTTTCGCTTCCGCCGGTGTTGCCGAGTGACGGATCAGCTCGATAATAGGTTCAATATTGGCCAGTGAAATCGCCAGACCTTCCAGGATATGGGCGCGATCACGTGCTTTTTTAAGCTCAAAAACGGTACGGCGCGTAACGACTTCACGACGATGCAGAAGAAAGGCTTCCAGCATCTGTTTCAGGTTAAGCAGTTTCGGCTGACCATTGTCTAAGGCCACCGCATTGATACCAAATGAAACCTGCATCTGGGTTTGGGCATAGAGGTTATTTAAAACCACTTCACCGACCTCACCGCGTTTGACCTCAACCACCATGCGCATGCCGTCTTTATCCGACTCATCACGCAGCGCACTGATCCCTTCCAGTCTTTTCTCTTTGACCAGCTCCGCAATCTTTTCAATCAGACGCGCTTTATTGACCTGATAAGGCAGCTCATGAACAACAATGGTTTCCCGCCCCGTTTTTTCATTCACTTCAATATCAGCTTTAGCACGAATTTTTATTTTACCGCGCCCGGTCTTATAGGCATCTACGATCCCTTTACGGCCATTGATAATACCCGCCGTCGGAAAGTCCGGACCGGGAATATATTCAAGCAGCTCATTAACGGTCAAATCGCCATTATCAATTAACGCTAAACAGCCATCAATGACTTCACCGAGGTTATGCGGGGGAATATTGGTTGCCATTCCGACCGCAATGCCCGAAGAACCATTAATTAACAGATTCGGTACCTTAGTCGGCAATACTTCAGGAATAAACTCGGTACCGTCATAGTTAGGGACATAGTCAACCGTTTCTTTATCTAAATCAGCGAGTAATTCATGCGCTATCTTATCCATACGGATTTCCGTATAACGCATCGCAGCCGCACTGTCGCCATCAACCGAGCCGAAGTTCCCCTGACCATCCACCAGCATATAACGCAGTGAAAAAGGCTGTGCCATACGTACAATAGTATCGTATACAGCCGTATCGCCATGCGGGTGATATTTACCTATCACATCACCAACCACACGTGCCGATTTTTTATAAGGTTTATTCCAGTCATTGCGCAGTACGTTCATCGCAAATAAAACACGGCGGTGTACCGGTTTAAGACCATCACGTACGTCAGGTAATGCACGCCCGACAATTACGCTCATTGCATAATCAAGATAAGAGTTCTTTAATTCATCTTCAATGTTGACTGGAGAAACGTCAGAGGCAAATTCGCTCATAGAGACCTAAATCCTTAATTTATTAGAATATCGACTGAATTTTAGTAAGGGGCGCATATTACCATAAAATAAGGCTGAAGGAACGCATTCACCGCAAATCTTGCCTTGAATACGTGATTAACAAAAAACTGTATGAATAGCATACAAGCACAGTCGTAACAGGAAATTTGACAGATAAACAACCGCTGCTTAGATTATCAGGCTATAATAAGCTGTCTTGAGAAAATCTGGTAAAAAGCATGCCTATAAATACAACAAATAATGTCGATCTAAAAGAGATTGAAAAGTTTTCAGCAATGGCTGAACAATGGTGGGATCCGCAAGGGGATTTCAAACCGCTGCATCTGCTTAATCCAACCCGCCTGGCTTATATAGAAGAAGGCGTTGGCGGTTTATTCGGCAAATCCGTGGTGGATGTCGGTTGTGGTGGCGGTATTCTCGCCGAGAGTATGGCGGTAAAAGGTGCACAAGTGATCGGTATCGATATGGCATCCGCCTCGCTGCAGGTTGCCCGTTTGCATGCCCTGGAAACGCAAAACGACATTGATTATCAACAGACCACGGCAGAAGAGTTTGCGGCTCAACATCAGCAGCAGTTTGACCTGGTTACCTGCATGGAGATGCTCGAGCATGTCCCCGATCCGGCCTCAGTTATTCAAGCCTGCTGCGATATGGTCAAACCCGGTGGTTATGTCTACTTTTCAACGATTAACAAAACCTTTAAAGCTTATCTGATGATGATTCTAGGGGCCGAGCATTTGCTGCAATGGGTACCTAAGGGCACCCATCAATATGAAAAATTCATTCGCCCTTCGCAGTTACTCAGCGCCATAGATAAAACAGCATTACGTTGTGAGCATCTCTGCGGGGTAGAGTTTAATCCTTTTACCAGCGCCTTTACCATTACCGACAATGTCAATGTCAACTATATGCTGCGTTGCCGGAAACTTTAACCCGCTATCCGCCAACGCGCCTGCGCTGTGCCCACTAAAAAACCGCGCGGCTATCACCATAGCAGCGCGGTTTTTTAGCGTTTTTCAGTTTGTTTAGGCGAACAGTGATTTTATGGCAATGGGCTCGAGACAAAGCTCTAACTCTTCGTCCGTGGTTGGCATCATGCCTAAGTCAAAGACTTCTCGAGAGCCGAGCATGTAAGCACTGGTACCTCCATGGTCATGATGAAACCACTTTCCATGAAGGCAAATATCGGTATAACACTTAGGCTCCATATGTAATTTCATAAAACACCCCCTTTTGTTCAAACTCACATAGATAGCATTAAAAAGCAGCTTTAAATTAATGTTAGCCAATAATTGCCTGCTCGACTTGTCGTGGCATGCATTTTTGCGACAAAACCACACAAAAAACCAGTGTATATAGAGTTTAATCACATTTTACCTACCCTTGTGCGTAAAACCCGCTCTGCATCTTTTAAGTGTACGGGTTAAAAAGCTGCTGTTGCCACAGAAAACAGGTAAAAAAAATATAAGCTACAGGCAAATTGCTAGGATCTGTTGACCTTTTGCATGCATTTTTGCAGCAATTTGTTCGCGCTTTATACAAGGCAGAACCTGCGTAGTGTAGTTGCTCTACATAAGCTGGCGATAACGCAGTAAAAAGCACGAACAAATGCTGCCCTACGGGTTCAGCTAAAAGCATCCTGCGCTGCGTTGCTCGTTGTTCACATAGAATAACTATGCTTCACTCCTCGCGCCTTGCTCAGAATGCTTTTAGCTTGAACAAAATTTGTACTCGAAAGGTCAACAGACCCTAATTTTTTTAATTTAACAAGCGCTTATCATTTAGCGAAATATTTTTACAAATAAGCATTGCATTTTACGCAGCGCCATACTGACCAAAAGGTTAATGTGAGTCAGCACTAACGCATATTTATATCCTTTATTTATCCCCTATTTTATCCACATTAAGAAACAAAATATTTACTTGCGAAAAATTTTAAAATCATTATCTTGTGCCCTCAATCTAAAAGCAGCACTATATATTGTGTTTTAGCTGAATTTTAATACTACTATTTAAATCACCTTAGTGTCGCCCAAAATAAAGGTAGCCCAAATGAATAAAAACCTGTTTGTCACCAAGCGTAACGGCAAAAGAGAAAATATCGATCTTGAAAAAATTCACCGTGTGATTACCTGGGCGGCTGAAGGCTTGAATAATGTCTCAGTATCACAGGTTGAATTAAATTCTCATATTCAGTTTTATGACGGTATTCGTACGGACGATATTCACGAAACCATTATCAAAGCAGCGGCGGATCTTATTTCTGAAGAATCACCAGACTACCAATACCTTGCTGCTCGCCTTGCGGTATTTCATCTGCGTAAAAAAGCCTATAAACGCTTCACCCCGCCCAGTGTTTTTGAACATGTCAGTAAAATGTGCTCTAAGGGCAAATATGACGCTCACCTGCTCGAAGATTACACTAAGCAGGAATTCGAAGAGATGGATAGATTCATCGACCACAATCGCGATCTGAACTTTTCCTATGCAGCGGTCAAGCAGCTTGAGGGTAAGTATCTCATCCAAAACCGCGTCACCGGTGAGATTTTTGAAAGCGCGCAATTTCTTTACCTGTTAGTGGCGGCCTGCTTATTTGCTGATTATGACAAGTCGGTGCGTTTAGGCTATATCAAACGTTTTTATGATGCGGTATCGAAATTTAAAATCTCCTTGCCGACCCCCATTATGTCCGGTGTGCGTACCCCTACCCGACAGTTCAGCTCCTGTGTATTAATTGAAACAGGTGACAGCCTGGACTCGATCAATGCCACGGCAAGCTCAATTGTAAAATATGTTTCCCAGCGTGCCGGTATCGGCATCAATGCCGGAAGAATTCGTGCCTTAGGCAGCACCATACGTAATGGTGAAGCCCTGCATACAGGTTGTATTCCCTTCTATAAATATTTCCAGACAGCCGTTAAATCCTGCTCACAGGGCGGCGTGCGCGGTGGTGCGGCAACGGTTTTCTACCCTATCTGGCATCTTGAGGTGGAATCTTTACTGGTACTTAAAAATAACCGCGGCGTTGAATCAAACCGGATACGTCACTTAGACTATGGCGTGCAGCTGGGCCGCTTATTCTATCAGCGCCTTATTGACCAGAAATCCATTACTCTGTTCAGCCCCTCTGATGTGCCTGGACTCTATGATGCCTTCTTTGAAGATCAGGATGAATTTGAGCGCTTATATACTCTTTATGAAGGTGACTCAAGTATTCGCCACAAATCCATTGATGCCATTGAACTGTTCTCTCTGCTGATGCAGGAACGCGCAAGTACCGGGCGTGTCTATATTCAGAATGTCGATCACTGTAATACCCACAGCCCCTTTGACAGCAAGGTTGCGCCAATTCGCCAGAGTAATCTGTGTATGGAGATTGCACTGCCGACCAAGCCATTAGAGCATATTATGGATGAAGAAGGTGAAATTGCGCTTTGTACGCTATCGGCATTGAACTTAGGGGCGATTGAGTCGCTGGATGAATTAGAAGAGCTGGCCGAGCTCGCCGTTCGTGCCCTGGACAATCTCTTAGATTACCAGGATTACCCGATCAAAGCGGCGGAAAACAGCAGTATGGCGCGCCGTACGCTTGGCATAGGGGTGATCAACTATGCTTATTACCTGGCTAAAAACGGCACTAAATACTCCAATGGCAGTGCTAATAACCTTACCCATAAAACCTTTGAAGCTATTCAGTTCTACCTGTTAAAGGCCTCGAATAAACTGGCCAAAGAGCGTGGCATTTGCCCGAAATTTAACGAAACACGTTATGCACAGGGTATTCTGCCTATCGATACCTATAAAAAGTCATTAGATGCGGTCTGTGATGAGCCCTATCATTTGGATTGGGAGTCACTGCGCGCCGATATCGTTAAAGATGGTTTACGCAACTCCACGCTTTCTGCACTGATGCCCTCTGAGACATCGAGTCAGATCTCCAATGCCACCAATGGTATTGAGCCGCCACGTGGCTTTATCAGTGTTAAAGCCAGCAAGGACGGTATTTTGAAACAGGTTGTTCCTGAGTTTGAAAAGTATAAAGAAAATTATGAGTTATTATGGAGTATGCCGAATAACCAGGGCTATTTACAGCTTGTCGGGCTGATGCAGAAATTTGTCGATCAGGCGATCTCTGCCAATACCAACTACGATCCGAAACATTTTGCCGATAATAAAGTGCCGATGACCAATCTTTTAAAAGATCTCTTGGTTGCTTATAAAATGGGCGTTAAAACTTTGTATTACCATAATACTCGAGATGGTGCTGACGATAAGAAAGTCCTTGATTCTGATGACGGCTGTGCCGGTGGTGCATGTAAGATCTAAGGCGTTTATTGCACCTGTTTTAATCGCCAATTGAAACAGGTGCTCGACTGCAATTTAACTTTTATAAAAATTAATCTGGAGCATTCCATGGCTTATACAACCTTTTCAAAAATTGCAAATGATGCGCTGAAAGAGCCGATGTTTTTCGGCAACCCGGTGAATGTTGCCCGTTACGATCAACAGCGCTTTGATATCTTTGAAAAACTCATTGAAAAACAGCTGAGCTTCTTCTGGCGTCCGGAAGAGATTGATGTCAGCCGGGATCGCATCGACTTTGCCAATCTCCCCGAGCATGAGCAGCATATCTTTATCTCTAATCTGAAATATCAGACCCTGCTTGATTCCATTCAGGGGCGCAGTCCCAATATCGCCCTGCTGCCGATTGTTTCCTTACCTGAGCTGGAAACCTGGATAGAGACCTGGGCCTTTTCTGAGACTATTCACAGCCGCAGTTACACCCATATTCTGCGTAACCTGTATACCGATCCCAATGACGTGTTTACCGATATCGTCAGCAATCAGGAGATTCAAAAGCGTGCCACCGATATTGCCGGCTATTATGATGAGCTGATCCATGCCACCCAGTTCTATCAACTGCATGGCCTGGAGCAGAATGAAATTGATTATATCAATGTCCAAGGCGAAAAAGAGCAGCTGACACTGCGCGCCTTAAAGAAAAAACTTTATCTCTGTATCTGCTCTATCAATGCCTTGGAAGCGATCCGTTTTTATGTTTCCTTTGCCTGCTCATTTGCCTTTGCAGAGCGGGATCTGCTTGAAGGTAATGCCAAGATCATCAAATTGATTGCGCGCGATGAAGCCCTGCACCTTAATTCCACCCAACAAATTTTAAATCTGTGGGCCGATGGTAAAGATGATCCGGAGATGGCTGAAATTGCCATTGAGTGTTTTGCCCAAGGACGCGAGATATTTTTAAAGGCTGCCGAGCAGGAAAAAGAGTGGGCAAAATATCTGTTTAAAGATGGCTCAATGATCGGCTTAAATGAACAGATTCTCTGTCAATATGTTGAATATATAAGCAATCAACGTATGCAGGCGATCGGTTATGAGGCGCCCTTTGCCATAAAATCCAACCCGATTCCGTGGATCAATCACTGGCTGGTCAGCGATAATGTTCAGGTCGCCCCGCAGGAAGCGGAGATCAGCTCCTACCTGGTCGGACAAATCAACAGCAAGGTGGACAGTGAAGAACTGAGCAGCTTTGAGTTATAAGCTGTTAGTGCCTTCCCAAATTAATGTTGATTAGTTGAGTTTTGTAAATCCAGGACGAGTAAAATAGCGAACTCTCATTATAAAGTTAGCTAAACAATGCGGCTAGGTACTTCCCATCCATTTTGCTTGTAGTGAACAAATACTTTAGCAAGGAAAATCATGGATGATTTTCCTAATCTCAGCCAGTACAGGGATGTAATGTCTGAGATGGTACGTTAAAAAGTGATTGTTCACTGCAAGATAAAAAAATGGCTTGGGCAGCCTTTCTTTTGGGCGAGATATGCGACAGCATAGTGTCTCGAGCGGGCTAAACTATGTGTGCCCTGTTTTCTTTGGCTGCACAAAGAACATAGCTCTATCGAACTGCGAAACTGCGTTTCGGTTTCTCATCGCTTACCCGCCGTCAAAGGCGGAACTCCCACTAAAAGTAAAAACCATTAGCCTACAAGCGAAGGCCTTAATGACAGCTAATCAACTCATTATTTCCTTCTTGAAAAGGTACCTGCATGGATAAAAAATTAACGGTTAACGGTGTCGACTATCGGCTAGACAGCCAAAAAACCATATTGGAAAATTTAGAAACGCATGCACTGGCGATAGAATTTCACTGCCGTGATGGCCACTGCGGCGTTTGTAAATGCCGCTTAATCAGCGGTGCAGTGGAATACCAGACACAGCCGATGGCTTATCTGCGCGATGGTGAGTTTTTGCCCTGCTCAAGCATCAGCAAAGACGATATTCATGTGCACCTTAAATAACCTCCGTGGTGCTTGATTTGTCCTCCCGGCATGCTTTGCATACCGGGAGCGCTTTATGAGCGCAACCAGGGATTACCAAGCACGGCCATGGCTACTTGATTATTTAATCGCATGGGTGATAAAGCTCTCTACCGCACTGTTTACCTTGGGCTCTTTAAAGGCCGGAGTAATAAAGTGCGGCGCAACCAATAACTGCTTATCGATCAAACGGGTAATCAGCGGCAAAAACTCCAGCGAGGTTTTACCGGCCAGCAGGTTGTTAAAATTCTTTTCCTGCTCATAGGCATTTAAAACCAGGCTGAAACCTTTCAGGTAGAGATAATCCTTAGTATAACCGCCTCCCCGATAGACACGGGCGGTAATCGTATAGGCGAGCTCATCATCGACATGATATTTCTCTTTAAGAATTAAAAAGGTGCTGCGAAAGTCTTTATCTTCTACCATTGACTTGACGGCAATCACCCGCAGCGCTAACACTTTTAAACGCTGCAGCGTTAAATTCCCCGACAAGTACTCACTTAAAATAGCCAGCCCTTCCTGGGTCATGGTATTCATCGGGCAACCTAAAGATAAAATCCGCAGCGGTTGTTTATTACCGTTAAGCGAGGTAACCAGGTGCACTCCTAATTCATGATGTGCGAGCGCCAGGGCATCGGTTGTTGATGCTTTCGCTTTACTGTTGAGGCGCACGCGCGTACCTGACACCAGTGCTTTGGCTATCATAGTATCGTCAAACTGCATTTCCCAAGTGTAATTCTCTTTGTCGACCATCGCCGTCAGTATATCTCTGATAGCAAAGGCATCGAGCATTTCATCTGCATCGCCAGGTTGCTCTGGCAGATGGAGAATGAACTGCGCATTACGAATATCCTTTTCACTCGGCTCTCCATAGTAACGCATTGAATCATAGAGGAACTCATCGCTGCCAATGGATTTAAACTGGTCGATTTTATCCACATAAGAATCAATGACCGATAAATATAATTGCTGCAGATCGGCATCCTGTATCTTTTCCAGGGGCAGGTTAAACAGGCTGCGTTTCAGAGCAAAAGGCGAAATGCTGTTTTCCCGGTATACAAAAGAAGGCACCGCTGAATAATGCTGCTCGAAAAAGAGTGTTTTCTGCTGTGCATAATTTAACGGTGTGACCGCTTCGAGAATATTGATATTTCTAACTAATGAATGTAACTGCTGATCGATAGCAGTGAACAGAGGATCGACATCTGCTAACTCCTGCCGGGCTGAACTATTGCTGCTGTTATCTAGGGTAGACATGAACACTCTCCTGCGCTAAGCATGGCTTAGTTAAAAATAAAAACGCTTGCACATTGACTTCCTTTTATAAAATCAACGCTCAGACTGGATAAAATCACGCGAAGGATCAACAATAATTTTGCCGTTCATCGCCTCGCGTCCTAATAGCATTAAATAGGTCATACCGGAACGGTCTGATAAAGAAACCTCAATTTGCCATGTCTCCTTACCGATTGCGACACTGGTTTCAATAATATAACGTTTTTGCAGGCAACCCGATGAACTTTTAATATTACGCACGGCTTTAACGCGGGCATGTCGGCGGACAGTTTTTTTGACATTATGCACATCCGGATGGATATAAAACTCTATCCATTGCTGCCCCTCTTTCTCAAACTCAGTAATATCGTCAACATGCAGAGAGGAGGTTTTAGCGCCGGTATCAATACGGGTTTCCAGGCCTTCTATCTGCAAATCGGGTAAACCGCATTTCTCCAATGCGCCAACCAGTAATTTATTGTTATATAGCATATTTTCTATTCCGTCTTGTGCTTATCAGCAGTATAATTGGTATTCTTATTGTAGCTGCAAGCTTGTGGCTTTCAACCTTGAATAAAGCGCCTGCCATCTCTAAAACATTCAGAATACATGCCGTTATTTCAGAGGAGCAAAAGTAGCCGTTTTTTAATGTGTGGTGACGCACTTTAACGCGAATCTTCCCTTGCGCAACAAAAAGTTAACACTATATTTAATGACAGACCCTAAGTTTGACAGTCAGGGTGACTGATTAATTACCACCCTAGTCACTCAGCATGACTCTTTTGTGAGAAAAATATGAAAATAGCCATTTTATCTAGAAATAAGAACCTTTACTCAACACGCCGCCTCGTTGAAGCAGCGCAGCAACGCGGACATGAAGTGGATGTTATTGACACCTTGCACTGCTATATGGATATCACCAGTAACAAACCCATGGTCCGCTATCAGGGTGAAGCGTTACCCGTGTACGATGCGGTTATTCCACGCATTGGCGCCTCTGTCACCTTTTATGGCACATCAGTGGTACGCCAATTTGAAATGATGGGCACTTTTTGCATCAATGAGTCTGTTGCTATTAGCCGCAGTCGCGACAAATTACGCTCTATGCAGTTATTATCACGAAAAAACATAGGCTTACCGAGAACCGGCTTTGCCCATCATCCTGACAATATTAAAGATTTAATCAAAAATGTCGGCGGCGCCCCTGTGGTTATCAAATTGCTGGAAGGCACCCAGGGTATAGGCGTTGTACTCGGTGAAACGACTAAAGCGGCAGAGAGTATTATTGAAGCCTTTATGGGGTTAAAAGCGAATATCTTGGTACAGGAATTTATTAAGGAAGCCGGGGGCGCTGATATCCGCTGTTTAGTGGTGGGCGGCAGAGTGATAGCGGCAATGAAACGTCAGGGCCAGGAAGGCGAATTCCGCTCTAACCTGCATCGCGGCGGCAGCGCCGAAATTGTTCGCTTAAGCAAAGAGGAGCGGGCAACGGCAATCAGTGCTGCTAAGGTAATGGGCTTAAACCTCTGCGGGGTTGACCTGTTGCGCTCCAGCAGAGGGCCGGTAGTGATGGAAGTAAACTCATCTCCGGGGCTAGAAGGTATTGAAACCGCCACCGGCAAAGATGTTGCCGGCTTGATTTGTGAATACCTGGAGAAAAATGCTAAACCGAACAGTAACCGCACCCGCGGTAAGGGGTGAACAATGTGCGCTATTGATATTGCCGGATTTTCGGTCAGGCCGGGCGAAACCAAGCAGATAGATATGCCTGTAGCCAGCTTATATACGGACACGGATATCTCCATGCCAATCCATATCCAGCGCGGTAAATCGCCCGGGCCGACCCTGTTTTTAAGTGCCGCTATTCATGGCGATGAGCTTAACGGCATCGAAATTATTCGCCGGGTGATCACCTCCAAGCAGCTTAAACATTTAAAAGGGACATTAATTGCGGTGCCCATGGTTAATGTCTACGGAGTGCTCAGTCAAAGTCGCTATATGCCGGATCGCAGAGATTTAAACCGCTCTTTTCCAGGCTCCGAAAAGTCCTCGCTAGCCGGGCGAGTTGCCAATCTTTTTCTTTCCCAGATTGTGAGCCACTGTCATTACGGCATTGACCTACATACCGGTGCGCAACACCGCAGTAATTTGCCGCAAATCAGAGCCAATTTAGACGATCCGCAGACACTCGCCTTAGCCAAGGCATTTGGCGTACCGGTATTACTCAATTCTAACCTGCGCGATGGCTCATTAAGACAAGTGGCCGCTGAATCAGGCACCCGCATCTTGATTTATGAAGCCGGTGAGGCTTTGCGCTTTGATGAGCTTTCGATTCGCGCAGGCAGCAAAGGCGTGCTGCAAATTTTGCGGCAATTAGGCATGCTGCGTAACACCAGCAGAAAAAAAGTCGCCGATCCCTTTATCGCCAAGAGTAGTTCATGGGTACGCGCCCCGGTTAGCGGTATTGTTAAGCACAAAAAAAAGTTAGGCGACTTAGTGAATGCTAAAGATGTCTTAGCTGAAATTGGCGGTCCCTTTGGTGATGTCTTTGCCCCGGTAAAAGCCCGTTATTCCGGTATTATTATCGGCAAACAAAATATTCCCTTAGTTCAGGAAGGCGATGCTATGTACCATATTGCTTATTTTGATGATCATCAGGAAGTCGCTGAGCAGATTGAAATAATGCACGATCTTTATGCCATTTAGCCAGCCGTCATAAAGTAACCAGCTGTTGACCTTTCCCCATGAAAGGCCAACAGCCCTTAACTGCCAAAGCCGCTTAGCGCAGTAAAATCAGCGAAGCCGTCCCTAAAAAGGCAAAGAAACCGACCACGTCAGTAACAGTGGTTAATATTACCGAGCCGGCCAATGCAGGATCAAGCTTGCACTTATTCAGGAAGATAGGAATAAGCACGCCAAATAAGGCGGCAACAAAAATATTAACCAGTATCGCCAGTGACAAAATGGCGGCTATCTGCACAGATTGAAACCACACGCCTGCCAGTAAACCGATAATTAAGGCCCATAGCAAACCGTTTAAGCTGCCAATGCCGCATTCATTTTTTAACACCGCCAGGCGGTTACCGGGGGTGATCTGGTTTAATGCCATCGCGCGAATCATTAAGGTTAATGTCTGACTGCCGGCAATCCCGCCCATCGAAGCGACAATAGGCATGAGCACCGCCAAAGCCACCACTTCGGCAATGACATCTTCAAATAAGCTGATGGTAATAGAGGCTAAAATCGCAGTGAGCAGGTTAACGCCCAACCATACCGCCCGCTTCTGCGTACTTTGTTTAATGGGCGCAAAGAGATCATCACCTTCATTCAAACCGGCACCGGCCATTAACTGCTGCTCGTAGTGTTGGCGTAATGAAATCATGGCAAAGCGATAATCTATTTCACCGATTAAATGCTGAACATCATTGATCACCGGCAGGGCGATGTAATTAGATGACTCGACTACTTCTAATGCTTCGTTAATCGATAATTTATCCGTCAAGGTCGGTATATCATCATCGATAAGCGGCTTAAGGCGCTCATCCGCAGCGGCTTCAGTCAGCACCTGATAACTGATCACCCCTAAAAATTTTGCTGTTTTATCTTTTACATAGATCAGATCCGGATACTTAT
>JBFGZH010000028.1:0-16587 GCA_041586895.1 Psychromonas sp.
AAACGCTTTGATTGAGAAATAATGTTAGCGATTCAACTCCTAGTCACTCTTATTTGCTAAGCAGGCATAACCTAAATTAGGAATTATTATGCAGCGACATATTGGTTTATTGACTCGCGATACCATTGCCTTAATTCTTGCCGGCGGTAAAGGAACCCGGTTAGAGGAGTTAACTGCAGAGCGTGCCAAACCTGTTGTCCCCTTTGGCGGTAAATATAAGATCATTGATTTTACTTTATCTAACTGCATGAACTCAGGCATTCGCAGAGTGAATGTATTAACACACTATAAATCATCCGAGTTACTGGCGCATATACAAAAAGCGTGGAGCCGTATGCCATGGGAACTGGGGGAGTATGTCAGTATTGTGCCCGCCCAGCAGAGCTCGAGTGAGTTATGTTATGAAGGTACCGCCAATGCTGTTTATCAGAACCTCAAGCAGTTACGCAAAGAGAATTGTCAGTATGTGTTGATACTCGGGGGGGATCATATTTATAAAATGGATTACAGCCGCATGTTACGCCAGCATGCCAAACATAATGCCGATATTTCCATCGCCTCCATTCCGGTAGAAACGCACAGTGCCAGCGCGTTTGGCGTCTTAGGTATTGATGCCGATATGCGCATCAGAGAGTTTCAGGAAAAGCCCGCTCAGCCGGCAGAAATACCGGCACAACCCGGATACTCCCTGGCATCAATGGGCGTCTATATCTTCAATATCGATATTCTGGAGCAACTATTAATAGATGATGCTATGACGGAAGAGTCACAGCATGATTTTGGTCATAATATCATTCCTAAAGCTATCCATGAGCATCGTGTAACGGCCTATATTTTCGACGCCAAGGGCTGTGCCGATGTGCAGGCGTATTGGAAAGATGTCGGCACCATAGATCAGTACTTTCAGGCAAACATCGATCTGCTGCAGATTGAGCCGGAATTAAATCTATACGACAGGCACTGGCCCATTTACTCATTTCGTGAACAGCTTCCCGGTGCCAAGTTTATCTTTAATGATGATGATTGTCGCGGACACTGTATGGACAGTGTGGTCAGCTCCGGCTGCATTATTTCCGGAGCTAAAATTGAAAACTCCCTGCTTTTTACCTGCGTCACGGTGGAGAAATACAGTTATCTGAATCATTGTATTATCTTGCCCAATGCCAGGATAGGTCAGCATTGCTGGCTGCAAAATGTGTTGCTTACCGACGACTGTATTATTCCCGATAATATTTGTATTGGCTATGATGATGAGCAGGATCATAAGTATTTTAAGATCTCTGCTCAGGGCGTGATCGTCGTGACTCAGGAAATGGTTGATAATTTAGTCAGGTGTCGCGCGCAGAATGATTAAAAGGGATCTTTGCGTATCGCCAGCAGTGATAAGGTCAACAACTTCCTGTCAGTGCCGGCAAGATTTATTCTAATTTTAGCTAATATTATTCAATCACATCAGATATAATCAACGCTTTGAAATTTTAGGGTAAATATCAATGCGTATTGCACTGGGTATTGAATATGACGGCACCGCCTATTATGGCTGGCAACGTCAAAAAGAGGTTATCTCGGTACAAGAAGAACTCGAAAAAGCACTGTCTATTATTGCCAACCATCCGGTCACGGTAAATTGTGCCGGCCGTACGGATGCCGGAGTCCATGGTACCGGACAAGTTGTTCACTTTGATACAGAAGCGGATCGTAAAGATGTCGCCTGGACTTTGGGGGTTAATGCTAACCTGCCGGATGATATCGCGGTGCGCTGGGTTAAACATGTTGACCCGTCCTTTCATGCGCGTTTCAGTGCCACGGCGCGCCGTTACCGCTATATTATTTTTAATGGCGAATTCCGTCCCGGTATTCTACGTACCGGTTTAAGCCATTACCATATGCGGCTTGATGCCGAATTAATGCATCAGGCCGGGCAATATATTGTCGGTGAACATGATTTCACCTCATTTCGCGCGCTGCATTGTCAGGCACACAGCCCGGTACGCTGTATTGAATATCTCAATATTACCCGCCGCAGCGACTTTATTATTATCGATATTAAAGCGAATGCCTTTTTACATCATATGGTGCGCAATATTGCCGGCAGTTTAATTGAAGTCGGACGCGGGAATCAGCCGGTAGACTGGCTTAAAACATTAATTGACCATAATGACAGAGCCAAAGCTGCGGCAACGGCAAAAGCCGGCGGTTTATATCTGGTCGAAGTGGATTATCCAAAAGAGTTTGATCTGCCAAGACCCCCCTGTGGTCCGCTGTTTTTAGATCTGTAATTTTAACATTTAGAGTGGTGAATATTTTTATGGAAAAAAATTTACATGAATGGCTAAGCTACCTGGAACAACTTCACCCCAGTGAAATTGACTTGGGGTTAACAAGAATAGCTAAAGTAGCCGGACAACTTGATTTGCTCCATTTTGATGCCAAAGTGATCACCGTCGGCGGGACGAACGGCAAAGGGACAACCTGTGCCTTTCTGGAAGAGATTTTAACGCAAGCCGGTTACAAGGTCGGCGTTTATAGCTCTCCGCATATTCAGCGTTATACCGAGCGGCTGCGTATTAACCATGCCGAGCTTTCTGAAATGCAGCACTGCCAGGCATTCGCTAAAATTGAAGCGGCACGAAAAGAAACTTCGCTCAGTTATTTCGAATATGCCACTCTCGCTTGTTTACAGCTGTTAAAAGAAGCGCAATGCGATTTTATTTTACTGGAAGTCGGCTTAGGCGGGCGTTTAGATGCCACTAATATAGTTGAATCAGATATTGCCGTGGTAACCACGGTCGGCATTGATCATATCGACTGGTTGGGGGATGACAGAGAAAAGATAGGTTTTGAAAAAGCGGGTATTTTCCGCGCCCATAAACCCGCGATTTGCGGAGAGCTGGACCCGCCACAATCTTTAAAAGATCATGCTCAGCATATTGCTGCCGATATCCGTTATGCCGGCAGAGACTTTACTATGGAGCTGCAGGAAAACAGTTGGGCCTGGCATGGCAAGAAAACAATTAACGCTTTACCGAAAACATTAATGCCGGTGCAGAATGCCGCCACTGCGCTGGCCGTTATTGAAGCATTGAACCTGAATATCAGCGATGACTTAATTCGCACTGCGTTACAACAAGCGAAACTTGCAGGGCGTTTGCAGAAACTGGCAACGAAAGAAAACCTTGATATGTATCTTGATGTTGCGCATAACCCGCAATCGGCGCAGTATTTAGCCGGGCAAATCAAACAGCTACGCGCAGAGAAAGGTAACCACTGCCGCGTACTGGCGATTATCGGTATGCTGGAAGATAAAGATATCACCGGCACCTTTGAGCAGATCAATGAGCAGCTTGATGAGTGCAACCTGATTAGTTTAGATTGTCACCGGGGGGCTTCCTCTGATACCTTATTAAAACATTATCAGGCCAGTGCCAATAAGCAGGCCGATGTCTACTGTTTCAACAATATTGAGCAGGCTTATCAAAGTGTTATCAATAAGGCGAAAGAAACAGATATTATTATCGTCTTCGGCTCTTTTTATACCGTTTCTGATTGCTTAACTTTTATAGGAGGATAGTGCGTGGCTTCCCAGTTTCATAATCGCTTAGTCGGTGTCACCATTTTGGTGGCTTCTGTTGTTATTTTTTTACCTTCAATTATTGATGGGAAAAAAACCGCCTATCAAGATGAGTTTGTGGCTGCACCTATTAAACCTCAGCTAAAAGAACATAGGCAAGAAGTTGCTGTGGAGCAGTATACTGCCACTGCAGCACCTGACGAGCCTCAAGCCGTTGTCACTGAAACAACGGTTGAAAATAACCACTGGGAAATTCAGGAAGTGGCAGAAGTAGTGACGACTTCTGCAGCACCTGAGGCAGTGGTCGTGGCAAGTAAAAATCAGCCGGTGACTGCAAGTAGCAAAGCCGTTGTCCCCGAAAAAGCCTGGACCATTCAGCTGGGCGCATTTCAAAATGCACAAAATATTAATGCGCTGCTTAAAAAACTGCATAAAGCCGGGTTTCAGGCGCATACAGTACCAGCAGAGGTGATTGACGGTGAACTGACGCGTGTTTTTGTCGGGCCCAATGTGTCTAAACAAAAATTAGAAAAACAACTACCGCAATTAAAGCGTTTGACTAAATTACAAGGAAAATTAATAGCTTTTAATGCCGTCAGCCCGTAGATTCTTTACAGCATTTCATTTTTAATTCTGCTAAGATGCGCCCGTTCAAATTGTTTAACGGATAAATTATAAGGACAACAATGAGTTGGTTTGATTACGCCATTATCGGCATTATTGCATTTTCCTCGCTTATCAGTTTAATACGGGGATTTACCAAAGAAGCTATCTCTCTTATTACCTGGTTCAGTGCCTTTTTTATCGCCAGCAACTTTTATCCTGAAGTCTCTTTATATTTAACGCATTTCAATGATCAACTCATCCGCAACTCAGTCGCTATCAGCATTCTCTTTATTTCCGTATTACTGCTTGGCGCCTTAGTCAACTATATTATTAACCGTTTAGTATCAGCAACTGGATTATCAGGCACAGATCGTTTTCTAGGCGTATTGTTCGGCGCGATTCGCGGCGTGCTGGTGGTTAGCGCATTACTCTTTTTTATCGATTCATTTACCGCTTTTAATGAAGCTAAGTGGTGGAAGGAATCTGTCCTAATTCCGGAGTTCGGAATTATTATTGAGTGGTTCTTTGAACATATTGAAAATTCATCAAGTTTTTTAAAGAACTTTGCAAAATAACATCTTTAATGCAGAGGTAAATAGCTCTTAATATATAAGCATTATCAACCGGTCTTTCACCGTTGAGTGATTGATTGAAACATATATTTAAAATTAACCATTAACTATCTATAAAATAAAGGCGTGAACTTATGTGTGGAATCGTTGGCATTGTTGGCTCAACTCCCGTTAATCAAAGTATTTATGATGCATTGACTGTATTACAACACCGTGGTCAGGACGCAGCTGGTATTGTTACCATCGCAGAGGGTAAATTTAAACAGCGTAAAGCAAACGGTTTAGTAAAAGATGTCTTTGAATCTAAACATATGCAGCGTTTAAAAGGCAATATAGGTATTGGCCATGTACGTTATCCGACAGCCGGTAGCTCAAGTGCCGCAGAGGCGCAGCCGTTTTACGTGAACTCGCCTTGGGGACTGGCATTGGCGCACAATGGTAATCTGACCAATGCGGTAAATTTACGTAATACATTAATTAATTCACGCCGTCATATCAATACTACCTCTGACTCGGAAGTACTATTGAATATTTTTGCTGCTGAACTGGATAAGGTTGCCGGTAATAAGCTGGCTGCGGATGATATTTTTAATGCCGTGACTGAAGTGCATCAAAAAGTAAGCGGTGCTTACGGTGTTGTTTCCTTAGTGATCGGTCATGGTCTGGTGGCTTTCCGTGATCCTAACGGTATTCGTCCTTTAGTGTTGGGCTCTCGTCAAACCGAAGAAGGTGATATGGAATATATCGTGGCTTCGGAAAGCGTCGGCTTAGATACCATAGGCTTTAAAGTGATCCGTGATGTCGAGCCGGGCGAAGCGATTTATATTACTGAAGATCGCCAGCTTCATACTAAGCAATGCGCACAAAAAACCACCTTAACGCCTTGTATTTTTGAATATGTTTACCTGGCACGTCCGGATTCAACATTAAGCGGTGTCTCTGTTTATGAATCGCGTCTGGAAATGGGCCGTAAATTAGGCGCCAAAATTAAACGCGAGTGGGCGGATCTTGAAATTGATGCCGTTATTCCTATTCCGGAAACATCAAATGATATCGCTCTGCAGATTTCACTTGAGCTTGGCCTGCCATATCGTCAGGGCTTTGTTAAAAACCGTTATATCGGCCGTACCTTTATTATGCCGGGACAAACACAGCGCCGTAAATCAGTACGTCGTAAATTAAACCCGATTACTGCTGAATTTAAAGATAAAGCGGTATTACTGGTGGATGATTCCATTGTTCGTGGTACGACTTCCGAGCAGATTGTCGAAATGGTCCGTGATGCCGGTGCTAAAAAAGTTTACCTGGCGTCTGCGGCACCGCAGGTTTGTCATCCGAATGTTTATGGTATTGATATGCCGACTGCCAGCGAGCTTATTGCCCATAACCGCAGCGTTGAGCAGATCAATGACTGTATCGGTAGTGATGCGCTTATCTATCAGGATCTTCAGGATCTGAAAGATGCGGTGAAAATACAGAATCCGAAGATTGATGATTTTGAATCTTCAGTCTTTGATGGTAACTATGTAACGGGCGATATTGATCAGGGCTACTTTGATTATCTTGCCAGTCTGCGCAGTGAAGATGCCAAGAAAATTCAAGAGCAGAAAGAAGAGATTGCCAGCTTAGAGATGCACAACGAAGATTAATCTTTGCGCTTATTCCGCTAAAAACTCAATATTGTGAATACACAGTAGTACTGTGTATTCACCTATCTGCTTATTGACACTGCCATCCCCAAGCTTGCAGTTTTTCTAAAAACGCTTCTCTTTTTTGTGCACAGTAACCCTCGCTGTGTTTGGCATCGGCAATGACTTGCGTTTTGCCATCCTCCCTATAGTAAATGACTTTGCAGGGCAGTTTAGCCGGGTAGTCTGGAAAGCTTGTTTCCAGTCGCCTGGTCGCAGCGCTACCTGGAGTTACGCAATGAATGGTGGTCAATTTTTCGCTCTTGTTGTCAAGCGCAGGAATATTTTCTGCCGCGCTGCTATTAAGCGGAGGAACACTCTCGTCGCTTTGGTTATTATTAGAGACAGTGTTTTCAGATGCCCCATTATCAATAAGCGTTGTATTTTCAGTTGTTGGTAAATCGATAGCTGTTGAACTCTCAGCAGCTAGACTTTTAACTGCGGATAGATGCGCGCCTGTTGCTTCAACAAAGCAGCCCTGATCCGCTTTATGGTTATATTTCACCCACAAATACAATCTATTTTCATATTCTCGGTAAGGAAGCCGCTGCTGGGAGTGCTGAGGATAGATCCTGTCGCCATTATAAAATACCGCGACAATAGCCTCTCCGGGCGTGCCATGCTTATCCTGGTAACAGGCTATCCAATCTTCTATGACAGCAAACTCACTGGCATCTTCAAGGCTATCCTTGGTCATGGGGATAACTTGCTCAGTGCTGGCTGAGAAAATAAAAAATAGGCCGACTAAGCTGCCTAGAATAACAAACATACGACTGTGCATAATTTTTTCTCCAACAGTTTGCTTGGCGGCATATGCAGATCACATGGCTAGCATAATGAAATACAGCGCGGTCAAATTGCATGCTTTTCTATCAGTTTATGTCATGCTCTGCAAAGCTAGCGAGTCTGTGCATTAATAGCTGGCGGAATGCCTCTGCGTATAATTCTGGCACTGCTTTAATAAGCTTAAAAAGGCATGCAATTCCCGATCAAAACTGCTCTCCGGCAGATACAGATGATAACCGTAGGCAGTGGCTAACTGCTCGCTGCGATATAACCAGGCGGCAACCGGCCCTTGATAGATGACCCCGTTTAGTTGATAGGGTTCAAAATTAATGAGGCCACTGCTAAGTGTGAGCTGCTGGGTTTTTAGCGCTAAAAAAATCAACTCTTTTTGCTCATGGATTAATTTATTGGCCAGCCTTGGCGAGATGTTGCTGGCGATATTCTCCAGACTCTTGAGCCTAATGCCCAGATAGGGCAGCTGCAGGTATTCGCCATTAACTGCTATGTGCATATCACCGATGCGGATTATATCCTGCCAGGGGAGTTGCCACTGTCCACTGCGATGAGTATAAATGATGCTTTCCGGAGTGATTTGGTAACTGGTCTGCGGCTCAAAATATTTAAGCACCGCGATCAGTATCAGAATAAAACTGGCTAACAGCAATAGCATTAACTGCATGGTGTATGTCTGCCAAAAAAAATCAGCCAATAACAAACCGCCAAACAGCAGTAGGCAGCCTAAAGAGAATAAGAATAGTCTGTTGCGTTTTGACTTGGGAGTGATCTTAATTATCTTCTTGGCACTATTGTGCATTGCCGGCCTCTGTCCAGTGAATAGCGGTTAAACAAGCAAATATAAATGGATACAGCGCAATTTTAGACTAGTTTGGGTTATTGCGCGTATGGCTGTAGGGTAACAACAATGAAGCCGGGGAAGAAAAACAAGAGAGCGAAAAAAGCCAACATGACGTTGGCTTTTAAGTTTACTGCAATATAAGTTATTTAGAAATCAGCATTGCCCGGTGCACGCGGGAAGGCAATCACGTCGCGAATATTCTGCACACCAGTTACATAAGAAACCAGACGCTCAAAGCCCAGACCGAAACCGGCATGAGGTACTGTGCCGTATTTACGCAGATCACGGTACCAGCTGTAATCCTCTTTATCCAAGCCCATCTCTTCAAGACGTTTATCAAGTGCCTGCAGGTTTTCTTCACGCTGACTACCACCGATGATTTCACCAATGCCCGGTGCTAAGACATCCATGGCGGCCACTGTTTTACCGTCTTCATTTAACTTCATATAGAAAGCTTTAATATCTTTCGGGTAGTTTTGCAGAATGATAGGTGCACCGATATGCTCTTCAGCCAGGTAGCGCTCATGCTCAGACTGCAGATCCACGCCCCATTCAACCGGGTATTCAAACTCTTTGCCGCAGTTTTTCAGAATTTCAATCGCATCCGTGTAATCCATGCGTACAAATTCAGAACTGACCATATTTTCTAAACGGGTAATCGCTTGTTTATCAACACGCTGGGCAAAGAATGCCATATCATCAGCACGCTCAGTCAATACTGCTTTAAAGACATATTTCAGCATATCTTCAGCCAGTTGTGCGGCATCGGCCAAATCAGCAAAGGCGATTTCCGGTTCAACCATCCAGAATTCAGCAAGGTGACGGGTGGTATTGGAGTTTTCAGCACGGAATGTCGGGCCGAAAGTGTAAACATTGCTCAGCGCACAGGCATAGGTTTCAGCATTTAACTGCCCGGATACGGTTAAAAACGTTTCTTTAGCGAAGAAGTCCTGTTTGTAATCAACCTGTCCTTTTTCTGTCAGCGGTAAGTTTTCCAGATCCAGGGTGCTGACGCGGAACATCTCACCGGCACCTTCACAGTCACTGCCGGTGATAATCGGCGTGCTGATCCAGTTAAAACCTTTTTCATAAAAGAAGTTATGGATAGCATGTGACAGACAGTTACGTACGCGCGTAACGGCACCAATAATATTGGTGCGTGGACGCAGGTGCGCGTGCTCACGCAGATGTTCAATGCTGTGGCGTTTAGCTGACATAGGGTAAGTGTCAGGATCCTGGACAAAGCCCAGTACCTTGACTTCGCTGGCCTGAATTTCAAAACTTTGCCCTTTCCCCGGGCTTTCAACTAATTCACCTGTTACCTGAACAGAGCAGCCGGCCGTTAAATGTTGAACTTCTGATGCGTAATTCTCAAGCTCCGCAGGCACAACGGCTTGAATTGGATCAAAACAAGAGCCATCGTAGACGGCCAAAAATGAGATACCGGCTTTTGAATCACGACGCGTACGGATCCAGCCTTGAACCGTAACTTTTGTCCCAATTGGGAATTTGCTGTTGAAAATTTCAACAATCGCTGTTTTTGACATCAGAATGAGTGCTCCATAATCACAGTGTTCACTGTATTTTACTAAAAAATTTAATAGGGGCATATCTTACCTTGGCTAGGGCTAGATACAAGTCCATGATTTAATTATCATCAGATAAATTTTCTTTGCCGGCAAAAAGATTACCGGCCGTGCACATATCAACCGTTAGCGGCAACGCGATAGATAGCATCGCAGAGCTGTTTAAGCTGCTCGGGCGCTATGATATAGGGCGGCATAATATAGATTAATTTACCGAAAGGGCGGATCCATACGCCAAGCTTAACAAACTGCTTCTGCAATAGCGCGACATCCTGCTTCTCTTGCATCTCGACCACGCCAATCGCGCCTAATACGCGTACCTCTGCAACTTGTGCTAAATTTCGGCAAGGTGCCAGATAGTGATTAAGCTGCTGCTCGATATTGCTGACCTTATCCTGCCAATCACTATTAAGTAGTTTGTCGATACTGGCGCAGGCGACGGCACAGGCCAGCGGATTGCCCATAAAAGTCGGGCCGTGCATAAAAACGCCGGCTTTGCCCTGACTGATGGTGGTGGCAATTTTTTCCGTGGTCAAGGTGGCCGCCAGACTCATATAGCCACCAGTGAGCGCCTTACCCACACAGAGAATATCCGGGCTGATATGCGCGTGTTCACAGGCAAACAACTTACCTGTGCGGCCAAACCCGGTGGCAATTTCATCGGCAATCAGCAGCAGATCATATTGGTCACAAAGTGCCCGCACACCTTTAAGATACTGCGGGTGATAAAAGTACATGCCGCCGGCACCCTGTACGATCGGCTCCAGAATAATGGCAGCGATATGATCTTTATTTTCGCTGATAATACGGCTGATATCATCAAGTGCCGAAGGCTGCCATGGCTGCGCAAAAGTAATGGTCGGTTGTGGCGCAAATAACTGTTTGGCGACAAAATCACTATATAGCTCATGCATTGAACCCTGCGGATCGGTGACTGACATCGCGCCGAACGTGTCGCCGTGATAACCGTTACGAATGGTTAAAAACTGGCTTTTCGGTTTATTTAGCGCCTGCCAATACTGCAGCGCCATCTTCAGTGCCACTTCGACACTGACACTGCCGGAATCGGCAAGAAACACCTTCTCCAGCTCAGGGGGCGTGATAGCCACCAGCTTTTTCCCCAGGTCCACCGCCGGTTGATGGGTCAGCCCGCCAAACATGACATGTGCCATATTATCGAGTTGCGCTTTAGCCGCCTGATTAAGCTCAGGGACATTGTAACCGAATAAACACGCCCACCAGGAAGACATACCATCAATTAAACGCTCACCGCTGTCGAGTTGGATCAGGCATTTATCAGCAGAAACGACCGGGTAACAGGGGAGAGGTGTGCTCATCGAGGTATAGGGATGCCAGAGGTGTTGGCTGTCAAATTGTAAATCAATGCTCATAGCGTTCACTTTTTATTCACTTGTAAAGATAAATCCATCAAAAAGTTGACAGTGTAGCTGTGAACCTTAAACTAACCAAACTATTTTCAGGTCAGTGAGAAATAATTATGAGTACAAACATCCGTCAAAACTGGACGGTTTCGGAAGTTGAAGCCATGTATGCCATGCCCTTTATGGATCTTATCTTTCAGGCACAGAGCGTTCACCGGGCCAACTTTCCTAACAACCAAGTCCAAGTTAGTACTTTATTATCAATTAAAACAGGGGCTTGTCCTGAAGATTGTAAATATTGTCCGCAAAGTGCGCGTTATGATACCGGGCTGGAAAAGCAGCAGCTGATGGAAGTTGAAAAAGTAATTAAAGCAGCGCAAGATGCAAAAGCCAACGGTTCGACCCGTTTTTGCATGGGTGCAGCATGGAAAAACCCCAAACAACGCGATATGCCTTACCTTGTTGATATGATCAAAGAGGTTAAAGCATTGGGGCTGGAGTCGTGCATGACCTTAGGCATGCTCGATAATGATCAGGCACAACAGCTTTCACAGGCCGGTCTGGATTACTACAATCACAATCTTGATACCTCGCCTGAATATTACGATAAGATCATTACCACGCGCAGTTATCAGGAGCGTTTAGATACCCTGGATCATGTTCGTAATGCCGGTATGAAAGTATGCAGTGGCGGCATTGTCGGTTTGGGCGAAGAGCAAACTGACCGCGCCGGCCTGCTTGTACAGCTGGCCAATATGCCCAAACAACCGGAAAGTGTGCCGATTAATAAGCTGGTTAAGGTGGCAGGAACCCCCCTTGACAGCGTCGATGATTTAGATGAATTCACCTTTATTAAAACCATTGCCATCGCACGTATTATGATGCCGAAGTCGCATGTGCGCCTGTCAGCAGGGCGAGAAAACATGTCCGAACAGACACAGGCGCTATGCTTTATGGCCGGTGCAAATTCAATATTTTATGGCTGCAAGCTGCTTACCACCGCCAATCCCGATGAAAATTCCGATATGCAGCTGTTTAAAAAATTAGGTATTAATAAAGAAGCGGTGAATGTCTCTCCCTATGAGCAGGAGCAGAAGGTCGATGCGGCTATTGTTCGCCATCGTGAAAAGGATGAACTCTTTTACGATGCAACAAGTACGCTTTAGACTATGGCCTTTGATTTTATCGCCGAGCAACTGCAAGCCCGTTTAGATGACGGCTTGTACCGCGCCTGTCCGACTATGTCCGGTCAGCAGGGACGTATGCTAAGCAGAAATAATAAAGACTACCTTAATTTCTCAAGCAACGACTATCTGGGATTAGCCAGTGACCCAGCCCTTATTCAAGCATGGCAAAAAGGTGCGCAGTTATACGGTGTCGGCAGTGGCGGCTCTTATCTGGTAAGCGGCTATAACCAGGCCCATGCTGATTTAACCGCGCAATTAAAAGCATGGTTGGGGGTTGAGGCTTTAGCCTTGTTCAGCTCAGGTTATTCGGCCAACCAGGCGATTATTAAGCTGCTGCTGAGTAAGCACGATCTATTGATTCAGGATAAGCTTAATCATGCATCCTTAATGGAAGCCGGTGCCCTGGCCCCATGTCGCATGCTGCGTTTTAAGCATAACGATACAGAGCATCTGCAGCAGATCCTCAGCAGACAGCAGGCAACGGCCGCCAACAAGTTGATTATCAGTGAAGGCGTGTTCAGTATGGATGGAGATGCGGCCCCTATTCAAGCACTGGCGCAGCAGGCCAAAACAGCCGATGCCTGGTTGATGATCGATGATGCCCATGGCTTAGGCGTGCTTGGTAAAGATGGTCGTGGCAGTGTGGTCGCAGCGGGATTGAATAATGCCGATATGCAGATCTATATGGCCACTTTCGGCAAAGCGCTGGGTGTCGGCGGCGCCTTTGTTGCCGGCTCGCAGGATTTTATCGATTATCTGACTAATTTCTCCAAGCCTTATATCTATACGACAGGTTTACCGCCGGCGATGGCTTACTGTATCAGCCGAGCAGCTACAATGGCAGCAACACAGCACTGGCGACGTGACAAACTGCACAGCTTAATTGCAGCCTTTCAACAATTAGCCGCAGATAACGATATCCAGCTGGGCAGTTCAAATACCGCTATTCAGCCTGTTATTATTGGTGATAGCAGGGAGACTGTGCGCCTTGCCGAACAATTAAAAAGATCAGGCTTCTGGGTAACGGCCATTCGCCCGCCGACTGTGCCGGTCAATAGTGCACGTTTACGGATCACCCTGACCAGCAATCATGACATTGAAGATCTGCGGAAACTGATAGATGCCATTAGACGAGTAAAAAATGAACGCTAATCATACCTTTGCCATTAATAAAAAAGCCGTCGCCCGTTCATTCTCAAAGGCTGCGAGCTGTTATGATCAATTTGCCCAGCTGCAGCGCGATATAGGTCAGCAGTTGTTAACGGGGGTAAAGGCGAAAAAGCCCGCTAAAATTTTAGATCTTGGTTGCGGTACCGGCTATTTTAGTGAAAAACTCTGCACCATTTATCCCGCTGGGCAAATGATCTCTCTGGATCTCTCCAATGCCATGCTTTGCCAGGTAGAAAAAAAGCAACTCCAGCAAGTGAGCTGCCTGCAGGGGGATATCGACCATCTTCCTTTTGAGCAGGCGCAGTTTGATCTGATCTTTTCCAATCTTGTCGTGCAGTGGAGTGAAGATTTGACTGGCTGTTTACGGCAGTTGAAAAAGGCCTTAAACAGCGGAGGCAGTCTGCACTTCTCAACACTTATCGACGGCAGCCTGGATGAACTCACCCAGGCCTGGAAGGCGGTAGATCAATATCCTCATACCAACTCTTTTTTAACCCTTGATGCAGTTACAGCCGCCGTGCAGCAATGCGCCTTTAAAAACCTGCAGATCAGCACAGAAACGCGTACCTTATATTATGAAAATGTTATTGAGGTGATGCGCGCCCTAAAAGGGATAGGTGCCAACCATGTTCATGGTCAGCAGGGCTTAACGGTAAAAGGGCGCAAGCTACTGCGTCTGCTGGAAAAAGGCTATGCCCCCTTTGTTAATGAGCAGGGACAACTGAAGTTAAGCTACCAAGTCTGTTATGTAGAGGCGCAAAACTAAGATGACAACACAGAAAACCTTTTTTATTACCGGTACTGATACCGACGTCGGCAAAACCATCTGCTGCAAAGCATTACTGCAGGCTGCCACGGTGCAAAAGCTGTCGAGCGTTGCTTATAAACCCATTGCGGCCGGTTGCGCAGTAACCAATCATGGCCTGCGTAATGACGATGCGCTCGTATTACAGGAAAACAGCAGTATTGCTGTTTCCTATCAGGCCGTTAATCCTATCGCTTTTGAGCTGCCGATTGCCCCGCATATTGCCGCTGGGCTTGAAAACAGGCCGATCAGTATCGATTTGATCAGTCAAGGGTTGGAATATCTGCAACAGAAAAACAGCGATTTAGTCATTGTCGAAGGGGCTGGTGGCTGGCGCTTACCGCTGAATGAACAACAGATGTTATCTGACTGGGTGGTGGCAGAGAATCTGCCGGTTATTTTAGTAGTGGGAATGAAACTGGGCTGCTTGAATCATGCCGTATTAACCTATGAAACTATCCTTAATGATGGTTTAAATGTGGTGGGCTGGATAGCCAATCAAGTGCAGCCTGATATGGCCTACTATCAGGAGAATCTGCAGCTGCTGACAGAAAAAATTGCCGCGCCGAAAATTGCGGAGATCCCATATTCAAAGGATATCAATGAGCTCGATTTAGCGCAGTTTGTAGATTTTAGTTTTAAATAGTGTGACATGGTTCTGCGTGATTTACTCATTTTAGATTTTCACTATCTTGAATGCGTAAACTACTGGTTTCAGAGATAGGTAAACTACGGCCATCTATTAGTCGGACAGATAACTTTTTTTTCGACTATTCACTGCTTACTATGAGTTTAAAAAACAAAAGTTATTGAAGCTCAATCTTTATAACGTATTGGTCGTGATAAAGAAATAATAACAATCAGCTATATTGTGGCCTCCGTTGCGTTACGCGCAAGCGGCATATTTACGCGGTAGATTACCAATGGATAGAAACAGCGTTGAAAAAGAGATAACGTCAGCTTTTCTAGGTGTCTGTCTTGGAAAAGGAATCGGGCTGTGGGAAGCGCAAGCTATTGATGGCTATGAAACAAAGGAAATTCAAGATAAAAATCGTGAAAGAGATCAAAAACAAGACTGGAGATTACTAGATTACGAAGATCTGCAACGCTGTCATAGTAGCCTTTCTTTTTTTGATGCTGACGGTATGCGCTTTCACCTACCGGCATTTATTATTGGTAGCATTCGAAACGCAGTTGATGACCCCCTATTTCACCTTATACAACTAGACGAGTATTCGATATCGAGGCTGCAAACATTAAGTAATATTCAACGTAAATCAGTAGTGATGTATTTAAAGTGGTGCCTTCAAAATGAAGATTACAAATTTGACTATCCTTCTATTAGAAGGGCATTAAATGAATATTGGGAAAATCAATAAAGCTGCTTGGCGGTTTTAGACTTCAGCTGATAAAGAAATATTATGTCAGCATCATCTTTTACCATGGCATCAGAACTTTTCCTAGCGAAGTGCGATCAATCAGACGCACAAAAACTCACCGCTTATTGCGGCGTTATACCTATTATGGAGACTGTCGTATTGGAATCGAGCTATTGGTTTAAGTCTGAATTATTCGAAATAGCAAGCAATGAAGATGAGCAAACTAATCCTGGATGTTATGGGAAGTCACTTGCTACGTGGTTAAGTGTTGAGTTGTCTAAGTTAGGTTATGATACCGAAGTCATTCCTGAAGATTGGGGCTGGTGTGTAATCTGTGCTTATGACGAGTACCTACTTTGGGTTGGTTGCAGTGCAATGCAGTCAGAAACACTAATCGAAAACTACCGGGAAGGGTTTCCTCCTAAAGGTAATGAGGTTATATGGCATGTCTTTTCTGAAATTGAGGTGCCATTTTTCAAATTAAAATCACTAATTCGAAAGTGGTTGGGTAAGCTTGATGTCGAAGCACCACTTGGCAATCTAAATAATGAACTAGATAAAATCCTAAGCTCCGAAAGGGATATTCATTTTTGCACAGAGCCGTAGGTATAAGCAGTATTAAACAAGTTGCTTAGGTTCCGCTTCGCTGCACAAGTTTAGCCAACATTTTTAGTCCGCTTAACGCGTCGTAATGTTTACTTAGCAATTGGAAGTGTAAATGATAATACGTTTTATGGATTTCACTGATCTCGAAGATACTGCTCAAGGAAATAAAGCCGGACAGAAATAAAGCCGGACACCCATAAACTTTAACTTGATAAGCTGGTATAGCAGAATAGCAGTTATTAGGCTTTAATGCTTCTGATAAATAAAAACTGGTTGTGTATGGCTCTGTTCCCGAATACTGTTGTCAACATTTTTATCTGATCTAACCCATTGTAAATGCAACGATCACAGTAATTTTTTACTTTTATAACATATTGTTTTTTAGAGGTAATT